>NZ_KV792680.1:0-60597 GCF_001808255.1 Neisseria sp. HMSC15G01 | reverse complement strand
GGCCGTCTGAAAATTATTTTTCAGACGGCCTTTTGTTTCAAAATCTGTGTACCTAATCAATAAAATAAATAATAACTATTATCATGCGCATTAAAAAGTGTTAGTCTGAACCTGTCCCAGCTTTTAGCGCAGGTCTTCTCATGCCCGATTTTTCGATGTCCAATTTGGCCGTTGCCTTTTCCATCACGTTGGCTGCCGGTTTGTTTACCGTATTAGGCAGCGGCTTGGTGATGTTTTCCAAAACGCCTAATCCGCGCGTGTTGTCGTTTGGTTTGGCATTTGCCGGCGGTGCGATGGTTTATGTTTCTCTGACGGAAATTTTCAGTAAGTCCAGCGAGGCGTTCGCTGAAATTTATGATAAAGACCACGCGTTTGCGGCGGCGACCATGGCATTTTTGGCCGGTATGGGCGGCATCGCACTGATTGACCGCCTGGTGCCGAACCCGCATGAAACCTTAGATGCGCAAGACCCGTCTTTTCAAGAAAGCAAACGCCGCCATATTGCGCGAGTCGGTATGATGGCGGCGTTTGCGATTACGGCGCACAATTTCCCCGAAGGCTTGGCGACGTTTTTTGCCACCTTGGAAAATCCGGCGGTCGGGATGCCTTTGGCCTTGGCGATTGCCATCCATAATATTCCGGAGGGCATTTCCATCGCCGCGCCGGTTTATTTTGCCACCCGCAGCCGTAAGAAAACGGTATGGGCGTGTCTGCTATCCGGCTTGGCCGAGCCTTTGGGGGCGGCTTTGGGCTATTTGGTTTTGCAGCCGTTTTTATCGCCTGCCGTGTTCGGTTCGGTGTTCGGCGTGATAGCTGGTGTGATGGTGTTTTTGGCGTTGGACGAGCTGCTGCCGGCCGCCAAACGCTATTCAGACGGCCATGAAACCGTTTACGGCCTGACAACGGGTATGGCGGTGATTGCCGTCAGCCTGGTATTGTTCCGTTTTTAAAACCCGTATGCCAAAGGCCGTCTGAAATGATTCAGACGGCCTTTTTGCGTTATAATCCGCACATCAAAAATAACCTTAATTTCACAAAGTTCCATCATGTTAGACAAATACAATCCAGCCGAAATCGAATCCAAACATTATCAAAACTGGGAAGAGCAGGGCTATTTCCAGCCTGATATGGATTTGACCAAACCGTCTTTCTCCATCCAACTGCCGCCGCCCAACGTAACCGGTACGCTGCACATGGGCCATGCCTTCAACCAAACCATCATGGACGGTCTAACCCGCTACTACCGCATGAAAGGCTGCAACACCGCCTGGATTCCGGGCACCGACCACGCGGGCATTGCCACGCAAATCGTGGTCGAGCGTCAACTTGCCGCGCAAAACGTGTCCCGTCATGACTTGGGCCGCGAGAAATTCTTGGAAAAAGTGTGGGAATGGAAAGAAGTTTCCGGCGGTACGATTACCCAACAAATGCGCCGCGTGGGCTGCTCTGCCGACTGGACGCGTGAGTATTTCACGATGGACGACGTGCGCGCCGAAACCGTAACCGAAGTGTTTGTGCGTCTGTATGAACAAGGCTTGATTTACCGCGGCAAACGCTTGGTGAACTGGGATCCGGTTTTGGGTACGGCAGTATCTGATTTGGAAGTGGAAAGCGTGGAAGAACAAGGCTCTATGTGGCACATCCGCTATCCGCTGGCGGACAATCCCGCCGAAGCCGTTATCGTGGCGACCACCCGCCCTGAAACGCTGTTGGGCGACGTGGCCGTTGCCGTCAATCCTGAAGACGAACGTTATACGCATTTGATCGGCAAGGAATTAATCCTGCCGCTGACCGGCCGCACCATCCCCGTGATTGCCGACGAATACGTCGAAAAAGACTTCGGTACCGGCTGCGTGAAAATCACGCCTGCGCACGACTTCAACGACTACGAAGTCGGCAAACGCCACGACACGCGCCTGATTAATGTGTTTGATTTGGAAGCCAAAGTGCTGGCAAACGCCGAAGTGTTTAACTTCAAAGGCGAAGCGCAACCAGGCTTTGCCCTGCCTGAAAAATACGCAGGCTTAGACCGCTTTGCCGCGCGCAAACAAATGGTTGCCGATTTGCAGGAACAAGGTTTCTTGGTCGAAATCAAACCGCACACGCTGATGACGCCGAAAGGCGACCGTACCGGTTCCGTGATTGAGCCGATGCTGACCAGCCAATGGTTTGTCGCTATGTCCGCCACGCCAAACGGCGGCGAGCCTGACAGCGAGTTCAAAGGTTTGAGCCTGGCCGACAAAGCCAAAAAAGCCGTTGATAGCGGCGCGGTACGTTTTATCCCTGAAAACTGGGTCAATACCTACAACCAATGGATGAACAACATCCAAGACTGGTGTATTTCGCGCCAACTGTGGTGGGGCCATCAAATCCCCGCGTGGTACGACGAAGCAGGCAATGTTTACGTTGCCCGCAATCAGGAAGAAGCCGAAAAACAAGCCGGCAAAACAGGCTTGACCCGCGAAGAAGACGTATTGGATACATGGTTCTCCTCCGCGCTCGTGCCGTTCTCCACGCTCGGCTGGCCGTCTGAAACCGACGAACTCAAAGCCTTCCTGCCGTCCAACGTCTTGGTAACAGGCTACGAAATCATCTTCTTCTGGGTGGCGCGTATGATTATGATGACCACACACTTCACCGGCAAAGTACCGTTTAAAGACGTGTACATCCACGGCATCGTGCGTGACCACGAAGGCAAAAAAATGTCCAAATCCGAAGGCAACGTCATCGACCCTGTGGATTTGATCGACGGCATCGACTTGGACAAGCTGCTAGTGAAACGCACGACCGGTCTGCGCAAACCCGAAACCGCGCCGAAAGTGGAAGAAGCCACGAAAAAACTCTTCCCCGAAGGTATCCCCAGCATGGGCGCGGACGCCTTGCGCTTCACCATGGCGAGCTACGCCAGCCTCGGTCGCAGCGTGAACTTCGACTTCAAGCGCGCCGAAGGCTACCGCAACTTCTGCAATAAATTGTGGAACGCCACCAACTTCGTGTTGATGAACACCGAAGACAAAGACTGCGGTCAAGACGAAATGCAGCCGTTGGCGTTTACCTTCGCCGACCAATGGATTATCGGCAAACTGCAACAAGCCGAAGCCGCCGTTGCCGAAGCCTTTGAAACCTACCGCTTTGACCTTGCCGCGCAAACGCTGTACGAATTTGTGTGGAACGAATATTGCGACTGGTACATCGAGCTGGCAAAAGTGCAAATCCAAACCGGCTGCCCGACAACCCAGCGCACCACACGCCGCACCCTCGTGCGCGTACTCGAAACCATCCTGCGCCTGCTGCACCCAATCATGCCGTTCATTACCGAAGAGCTGTGGCAGGTCGTTGCGCCTCTGGCGAATGCCAAAACCGCCGACAGCATCATGTTGGCCGCCTATCCGCAAGCCGATAAAGAGAAAATCGTTCAGACGGCCTTCGATAAAATGGCCGCATTGAAAGACTTGGTGGAAGAAGTGCGCAAACTACGCGGCGAAATGGGTATCGCGCCAAACGTCAAAGCGCCGCTCTTTGTCGAAGGCAACGCAGAACTCGAAGGCCTGCTCAAATACCTGCCGTCGCTGACCCGACTGACCGAAGCCAAGCTGGTGGACAGCTTGCCGGAAGCGGAAGACGCACCTGTCGCCGTCTGCAACGGCGCGCGCCTGATGCTGAAAGTCGAAATCGACAAAGCCGCCGAAACCGCCCGTTTGAGCAAAGAAGCCGAGAAGCTGCAAAAAGCCTTGGACAAACTCAACGCCAAACTCTCCAAACCCGGCTATGTGGACAAAGCCCCCGCACATCTGGTGGAGAAGGATAAGGCGGAATTGGCGGAGTTGATGGATAAGATGGGGAAAGTGGAAGGGCAATTGGCGAAGTTGAGAGGGTGATTGGAAGGCAGCCTGAAAACGGTGGAGTGGTTTTCAGGCCGAAACACAGCTTTCATATTTTAAAAATTCAAAAATGTACGGAGACTATCATGGATATCGCTGCTTCTATTTTAGACCAACAGCTTTTAGGTATTCCGCAGGAAACCAAAGATGAAGTATGCCAAATTTTGAACATCAACCCAAATGACACGGACAAACTCAAATCCGCCCTGTTTACTTTTATCTGTATCAAAGACATTTTGGATTTGGATGAAGAAACAGCCTTGGATTGTCTGGTTGACGGAGGCGGAGATTTTGGAACGGATGCTGTTTATATAGATGAAGAAAACGATGGGGAATTTTCCGTTGTCCTTATCCAGTCAAAATACGCCAAGAGTTTGGACGGAAATAAAAATTTCCCACAAACCGGCATAGAAAAATTAATCAAGGCCGTTCAATATCTGTTTAATCCGGCTGCCGATTTGGGCGGCATCAATATGCGCTTGAAAGCCAAAGTCGAAGATATCCGCTCACGTATTCGGGACGGGCAGATACCGCAGATTCGGGTTATCGCCTGCAACAACGGGCTGAAATGGAACCGGGAAGCGCAAACCGATATTGACCGCGAATTTCAATCTGTATCCCAAGTGTCATGGGAGTATGCCAACCATGAAACCCTGCTGGCTATCCGTAGCCGCACAAAACCTGTCGATGCCGTATTGCGGCTGAAAGGCAAAGCAGTAATTGAAGATATGAATTTCAGCCGCGTCTGTATCGGGCGGATTCCTGTTAAAGAAATTGCCCAATTAATGAGACAGCATGGCGAAAAACTACTGGAAAGGAATATCCGCCGTTATCTCGGTTTGACAGGAAACCGCGTTAATCAGGATATCCAAAGAACCCTGCAACACGAGCCGGATAATTTCTATTTTTACAATAACGGGCTGACTTTGATATGCAGAAGTTTTTCCTATAATGCCTTGCAGACATCCGATTACCAGGTCAATGTTACGGATTTGCAGATTGTAAACGGCGGTCAGACATCCATGACCCTGATGAACGCAATAGCAGATTTTTCCGATATTTCGGACAATGCCAGCGTGTTGGTGCGCATCTACGAGCTGCCAAAAGAGCAAAACGATTTGGTTATGAAAATCACCCATGCCACCAACAGCCAAAATCCTGTGGATTTGAAGGATTTGAGAGCCAACGATCCCCAGCAGCAGCGTTTGGAGATATCGATTGCAGAGTTGGGTTACACCTACCGACGCAAGCGTAGCCAGGAAGCAGGAAAAAACGATATTACATCAGGCACGGTTGCCGAAGCGGTACTTTCGGTTGTCAAAGAAAAACCCCAGCAGGCGAAATTTTTCACCAAGGAGCATTTTGGTAAATTGTATGGCGAAATTTTCGATAATTTGAACGGGGCGCAGGCGGTATTGTCCGTATTGATTTACCGTATGGCAGAGAACAGAAGAAAACGCCCGCAGGAAAATGATCCCGACTTTGTCCGTTATGCTTCCTGTTTTATTGCCATGCAGATTGGCAGGAAACTTCTTGCAGATTCAGGATTGGCATCATTTGATTTGGTTAATCATCAAAATTTCGTTTCTTTGCAGGCACGGCTGGATGAAAAGGGCGAAGCTTACCTTCAAGCAGCAATACAGGACATCCGGCAGGCACTTGCTGCACTTTACAACGATAGCTCAGAAATTTCTTTACAACAACTTGCCGCCACGTTTAGACGTGGAGATTTAATTAATTACTTGAAGTAACCGACTAACCAATGGGGAGGCCGTCTGAATCCGTCTTTCAGACGGCCTCCCCATTTTCAGGCTGCCCTTCCCAAGTCAGCCTGAAACCTTTCCCCCGCCCCAAACCCATCCGCCGTCATTCCCGCCTGCGCGGGAATGACGGTGTTTGTTGCTTTTCAGACGGCCTTTTTCTTTTTTTTAATCCATCACATTCAATCAAACCAAACAATCTGATTTTCATCCACGCTGATGCTGATTTCCTGTCCGGTTTGCGGTTTGTCCGTATCGTGGTCGGCATGGGGATACCAAATTAAATCGCCGTATTGCGGATGGGTGAGGGTGAGGCGTATGCCTTCGGCGAGAGGAATGGCTTCGCTGATGCGGACGGCTGTGCCGTTCGGGTCGAATCGGATGGCGTGTTGGGGGATGTAGCGTGTGTCGCCGGTGTTGGCCAAACCGAGCAGTAGGGCGGCTTGGGCGTTGACGGGGCGGCGGATAAGGGTTTCCGGCGTGCCGTGTTGGAGGATGCGGCCTTCGTGCATGATGGCGATGGTGTCGGCCATGGTGCAGGCTTCCTCGGCGGAGTGGGTCACGAGGATGGCGGGGATGTTTTGACTGCGGATGCGTTCGGCGGTCAGGGTGCGCAGGTGGTGGCGCAGGTGGGTGTCGAGGCTGGAGAAGGCTTCGTCCAAGAGCAACAGCGACGGGCGCGTGATGAGGGCGCGTGCGATGGCGAGGCGTTGCTGTTCGCCGCCGGAGAGGCTTTCGGGTTTGCGTTGGGCTTCGTGTTCCAAACTGATGTCGCGCAAGGCCTGCATGGATTGTTCTTCGATTTCGGCTTTGGGCAGACGGCGCATTTTGAGGCCGAAACCGACGTTGTCGAGGGCGGTTAAATGCGGCAAAAGGGCGTAGTCTTGAAACATCAGCGAGATATTGCGCTTTTCAGACGGCATGTCGGTGATGTTGTCGCCGTTGAGCCAGACTTCGCCGCTGTCGGGACGCACCAGGCCGACGATGGTTTTGAGCAGGGTGGATTTGCCGCAGCCGGAGCGGCCGAGTACGGCGAGGATTTCGCCTGCGTCGACGTTTAGGTTGATGTTTTGGGCAACGGTTTTGCTGCCGAAGCGTTTGTTGATGTTTTTGAGTTGCAACATGGTTTCAGACGGCCTTTAAAAATGGGGTCGGCAACGGATGCTGTCGAGCCATGCGGACAGCGGATGTTTGGGGTCGATTAAGCCGTATCGACGGCAGGCTTCGATCGTAACCAGTTGGGCATCGTGCATCATGTGTCCGCCCAACATGGCATCAAGCAGGGTGGGGATGTCCATCAGTTCAAAACCGGCGACTTCGCCGTCTTGGTTGGCAGGTTGGAAGCCTTCGGGCAGGACGATGTCGAAGATATACAGGGTTTCGTTGTGGACACCGCGGTTAACGGGGCGCAAACTATATATTTGGGCAGTCGGTCGGATATGGGGGGTTAAGGAAGCGGGAATGCCTGCTTCTTCTTCACCTTCGCGACAGACAGCTTCAGACGGCCTCTCGCCGCTGCTGATGCCGCCTCCGGTCAGGTTGTCGAGTTTGTTTGGATCAACGGCTTTGTGCGGACTACGGCGGCCTATCCAAAAGCGCAAACCGTTTTCTGTTTCGACCAATCCGTTCAAATGCACAGCCTGACTCATCAGGCCGAACGGACGGAAGGCGGCGCGTTCTAGTGCGCATAAAGGCTTGCCCGACTGGTTGCAGATGTCAAACTTTTCACCGCGCCAACCTTTGAGCCAACCGCACTCTCGCCATTGTTGCGCCAGCGTTTGCAAACTGTCGCCCATTTCCGGCCAGCTGTCTGTTTCCAAATTCAGGCTGTCTGAAAGGGTCGACTGCCTGCCTGTCCAATCGCGCCCGAGGCGTTCGCGCCATAACGGGTTCAGACGGCCTAAAGGCAGGCCGTTGAGATACAGAATGCACCAATCGTCGGATGCGCCATAGCTTGTTTGCGCCCAATCCCACAATGCGTCGTGGATATCGGGTGTGAATACTTGTTCAAAACGGAAAGACTGAGACATGGCGCATCCTCCAAAAGAACTAAAGATACGTCGATTTTAGCCGTTTACGGCGAATTTGCAAAACAACCATACCCCCTGAAAACCGCTATAATAGAGTAAATCATCCGAAACGAGCACATCATCATGAGTGAATTGACCGATATCCTTTCCTACAACCAACGTTTCGTTGAATCGGGAGAGTACGAAAAATATTTCACCAACAAATACCCCGGCCGCGAGCTGGCCATTCTTTCCTGCATGGACGCACGCATTATCGAATTGCTGCCCAATGCTTTAGGATTGAAAAATGGTGACGCCAAGCTCATCAAAAACGCCGGTGCGCTGGTGACCCACCCTTGGGGTTCGGTGATGCGCAGTTTGTTGGTTGCCGTATTTGAACTCAAAGTCAAAGAAATCATGGTCATTGCCCACCACGACTGCGGTATGCGCGGATTGCACGCCGAAGAGTTCCTCCAACGCGTACACGACAGCAATATCCCCGACGACCGCATCGAAACCCTGCGCAATGCCGGTATCGATTTGGACGGCTGGCTTACCGGTTTTGACAACGTCGAAGACAGCGTGCGCCATACCGTCGAGCTGATTCGCAAACATCCGCTGATGCCCGACAACATCGCCATCCACGGCCTGGTCATCCACCCGACCACAGGCAAGCTCAACCTGATTGTTGACGGCAGCCTGCCTGCTTCAGACGGCCAAAACATCTAACGCAGACACCACCACGAAATGAAAAACATCGGATTATTCGGCGGCACGTTTGACCCCATCCACAACGGCCACCTCCACATCGCCCGCGCCTTTGCCGACGAAATCGGTTTGGACCTTGTCGTCTTCCTGCCGGCAGGCGACCCGTACCACAAAGACAGCACGCGCACGCCGGCACAAGAGCGCCTCAATATGGTCGAACTCGCCATCGCCGACGAGCCAAAATTCGCCGCCAGCGACTGCGACATTGTCCGTGACGGCGCGACCTATACGTTTGACACTGTCCAAATCTTCCGCCAGCAGTTTCCCGGCGCGCAACTGTGGTGGCTGATGGGCAGCGACAGCCTGATGCAGCTGCACACATGGAAAAAATGGCAAACCCTCGTGCGCCAGACCCATATCGCCATCGCCATGCGCCAAGGCGACAACCTCAACAAAACCCCGCGCGAATTGCACGCATGGCTCGGTGAAGCCCTGCAAAACGGCAGCGTCCGCATCCTCAACGCGCCGCTGCACAACACCAGCTCCACCCAAATCCGTGCCGATCTCGTCAAAATGCACCATTCAGACGGCCTGCCGCAACCTGTCGCCCAGTACATCCGCCAACACAAACTCTATGAAAAATAGCGTTTATTCAGGCAGATAAGCTATAATGCCGTCTGAAAACATTTCAACTAGGAAAATAATGAACGAACAAGAATTGCAAGACCTGCAAAAAATGGTCGAAGTGGCCGTAAACGCCCTCGAAGACATTAAAGCCAAAGACATCTCTGTTTTGGAAACCCAAGACAAAACCTCCCTGTTCGCCCGCATGATTATTGCCAGCGGCGACAGCACACGCCAAGTCAAAGCACTGGCGAACAACGTTGCCGTCGATTTGAAAGAAGCCGGTTTTGAAATCCTCAGCACCGAAGGCGACAGTGGCGAATGGACGCTCGTCGACGCAGGCGACCTCGTTGTCCACGTCATGCTCCCTGCCGTGCGCGACTTCTACGACATCGACACCTTGTGGGGTGGAGAAAAACCGAGTTTCCACGCCGGTATGCAAAAACCTTGGCACGCCGCCGACTAAAACGGTTTATCCATACAAAGGCCGTCTGAAACTTGAAAGCAAGCAAGTTTCAGACGGCCTTTTGCTATAATTTCATTCTTTTCACAATATTCAATTTATTGCACCATCATGCCGAAACCCGATTTCGCCCAAACCCTCTCCAAAGACCGCCATTTTCTGCGATCTGCCTTTAAAAACCCCAATAAATACGGCGGCTTAGCCAAGGTTGAGGAAAAATACAAAAAATCGCACGACCTCTATCTGCAACGCCTGTCCAAACTGCCCAAGCCCGAATTCGACAACACGCTGCCCGTTCACGAAAAACTCGACGAAATCAAAAAAGCCATTGCCGAGAATCAGGTAACAATTATTTGCGGCGAAACCGGTTCGGGCAAAACCACACAGTTGCCCAAGATTTGTTTGGAACTCGGGCGCGGGGCGGCAGGGTTGATCGGGCATACCCAGCCGCGCCGTTTGGCCGCGCGCTCCGTGGCAGAGCGGATTGCCGAAGAGTTGAAATCAGAAATCGGCAGCGCGGTCGGCTATAAAGTGCGCTTTACCGACCACACCTCGCGCGATGCCTGCGTCAAGCTGATGACCGACGGCATCCTGTTGGCAGAAACCCAGACCGACCGTTATCTCGCCGCCTACGACACGATTATCATCGACGAAGCGCACGAGCGCAGCCTGAATATCGACTTCCTCTTGGGCTACCTGAAACAGCTTCTGCCGCGCCGCCCCGATTTAAAAGTCATCATCACCTCGGCAACCATAGACGCAGAACGCTTCTCCCAACACTTCAACGGCGCGCCTGTACTGGAAGTAAGCGGACGTACCTATCCCGTCGAAATCCTCTACCGACCGCTGACCAGCAAAGACGAAGACGATGCAGAAGTCGAGCTGACCGACGCGATTGTCGATGCAGCCGACGAATTGGCGCGCTACGGCGAGGGCGATATCTTGGTGTTCCTGCCGGGCGAGCGCGAAATCCGCGAAGCCGCCGAAGCCCTGCGCAAATCCACGCTGCGCCGCAACGACGAAATCCTGCCCCTGTTCGCACGCCTGTCACACGCCGAGCAGCACAAAATCTTCCACCCTTCAGGCGCGAAACGCCGCATCGTGTTAGCAACCAACGTCGCCGAAACTTCGCTCACCGTACCGGGAATCAAATACGTCATCGACACCGGCCTTGCACGCGTCAAACGCTATTCCGCACGGGCGAAAGTGGAACAGCTTCATGTAGAGAAAATCTCCCAAGCCGCCGCCCGCCAACGCTCCGGCCGCTGCGGCCGCGTCTCCGCAGGCGTATGTATCCGACTGTTTTCAGAAGAAGATTTCAACAGCCGCCCCGAATTCACCGACCCAGAAATCGTCCGCAGCAACCTCGCCGCCGTCATCCTGCGCATGGCATCGCTGAACCTGGGCGACGTAGCAGCATTCCCATTTTTAGAAATGCCCGATTCGAGGTATATCAATGACGGTTTTCAGGTATTGCTGGAATTGGGGGCGGTGGAGGCCGTCTGAAAATAAAAACTTTCTTCATAAAAAGGCAGGCCATGTTTCATTTTCAGACGGCCTAAATCATTGAGAAACTAAAAACTATTGAAAAGGGAATATTGGGTTTTAAAACCCAATCGGTAAATTTTTTATTGTGAAATATTAATGATGAAAAAATCTTTCCTCACACTTGTTCTGTATTCATCTTTACTGACTGCCAGCGAAATTGCCTATCGTTTTGTATTCGGAATTGAAACCTTACCGGCTGCGAAAATTGCGGAAACGTTTGCGCTGACATTTGTGATTGCTGCGCTTTATCTGTTTGCGCGTTATAAGGCGACGCGTTTGTTGATTGCGGTGTTTTTTGCGTTCAGCATCATTGCCAACAATGTGCATTATGCGGTTTATCAAAGCTGGATGACGGGCATTAATTATTGGCTGATGCTGAAAGAGGTTACCGAAGTCGGCAGCGCGGGGGCGTCGATGTTGGATAAGTTGTGGCTGCCTGCGTTGTGGGGCGTGTTGGAAGTCGTGCTGTTTTGCAGCCTTGCCAAGTTCCGCCGTAAGACGCACTTTGCCGCCGATATTTTGTTTATTGCAGCGATGTTGCTGATTTTTGGACGTTCATTCAGTACGACGCAGGAACACGGTATTTCGCCCAAGCCGACATATAGCCGTATCAAAGCCAATTATTTCAGCTTCGGCTATTTTGTCGGACGCGTGTTGCCGTATCAGTTGTTTGATTTAAGCAAGATTCCTGTGTTCAAACAGTCTGCGCCAAGCAAAATTGGGCAGGGCAATGTTCAAAATATCATCCTGATTATGGGCGAAAGCGAAAGCGCGACGCATTTGAAACTGTTTGGCTACGGGCGCGAGACTTCGCCGTTTTTGACCCAGCTGTCACAAGCCGACTTTAAGCCGATTGTGAAACAAAGCTATTCCGCCGCTTTGATGACGGCTGTGTCCCTGCCCAGCTTTTTCAATGCGATACCGCATGCCAACGGCTATGAGCAAATCAGCAGCGGCGATACCAATATGTTCCGCCTCGCTAAAGAGCAGGGCTATGAAACGTATTTTTATAGCGCGCAGGCGGAAAACGAGATGGCAATTTTGAACTTAATCGGTAAGAAATGGATAGACCATCTGATTCAGCCGACGCAGCTTGGCTACGGCAACGGCGACAATATGCCCGATGAGAAACTGCTGCCGCTGTTTGACAAAATCAATTTGCAGCAGGGCAAGCATTTTATTGTGTTGCACCAACGCGGTTCGCACGTCCCATACGGCGCATTGTTGCAGCCGCAAGATAAAGTATTCGGCGAAGCCAATATTGTGGATAAGTACGACAACACCATCCACAAAACCGACCAAATGATTCAAACCGTATTCGAGCAGCTGCAAAAGCAGCCTGACGGCAACTGGCTGTTTGCCTATACCTCCGATCATGGCCAGTATGTGCGCAAAGATACCTACAATCAAGGCACGGTGCAGCCCGACAGCTATCTCGTGCCGCTGGTGTTGTACAGCCCGGATAAGGCCGTGCAACAGGCTGCCAACCAGGCTTTTGCGCCTTGCGAGATTGCCTTCCATCAGCAGCTTTCAACGTTTCTGATTCATACGCTGGGCTACGATATGCCGGTTTCAGGTTGTCGCGAAGGCTCGGTAACGGGCAATCTGATTACGGGCGATGCAGGCAGCTTGAACATTCGCGATGGCAAGGCGGAATATGTTTATCCGCAATAAGCGGCGTGAAAACCAATAAAGACAAATTTAGATGATGTCGGGGAAGATGCCCGACCGACAAGACTATGCAAAATATGAAAAACCAAGTACGCGGATCAGGCATGGATGCACGATCCAATCCAGTCAATGTTTCAGACGGCCTGCAAAATAGTTCGGGCCATATCGGTGCCAACACGCGCTACCGCCTGACCAAACTCGGCGAACAAATGGCGCGCCTGCCTATCGACCCGAAAATCGCGCGCATTTTGCTGGCGGCGAAGAAACACGACTGCATGGCGGAAATATTGGTGATCGCGTCCGCGCTGTCGATTCAAGACCCGCGCGAGCGGCCGCTGGAAGCGCGCGATGCCGCGGCCAAGGCGCATGAACGCTTTACCGACAAGCAATCCGACTTCCTTGCCTATCTGAATATTTGGGACAGCTTCCAGCGCGAGCGCGATAAAGGCTTGTCCAACAAGCAGCTGGTGCAGTGGTGTCGCCAATATTTCCTGTCACACCTGCGTATGCGCGAATGGCGCGAGCTGCATCACCAGCTTGCCCAAACCGCGATTGAAATGGGTTTGACCACTAAAGAAGCAGCGTTTCGACAACCTTCTACCCAAGAGCAATTAAGGCCGTCTGAAAGCCAAGGCGACCAAGATTTGGCGGCCAAACTCAAACAAAAACAACTGGATAAGAAACAACATCGCGCACAAATCCGTGCCGCCAAAGAAGCCGGCTACGAACAAATCCACCGCGCCCTGCTGACCGGCCTTATCGCCAACGTTGGCATGAAATCGCCCGACGGCAACGACTATACTGGCGCGCGCGGCAGCCGTTTCCACCTTTTCCCTGCATCAGCCCTGTTCAAAGCCAAGCCCAAATGGGTGATGGCGGCAGAATTGGTTGAAACCACGCGCCTTTACGCGCGCGACGTCGCCGTTATCCAGCCCGAATGGATCGAGCAGGAGGCGCCGCACCTCGTCCGCTACCATTATTTCGAGCCGCACTGGGAACAAAAACGCGGCGAAGTCGTCGCCAGCGAACGCGTGACGCTTTACGGCCTGACCGTATTGCCGCGCCGCCCCGTGTCTTACGGCAAAGTTGCGCCCGAAGAAGCACGCGAAATCTTTATCCGCGGCGCATTGGTGGCGCAGGAAAGCAATCTTCAGACGGCCTTTTTTGCCCACAATAAAAAGCTGATTAAAGAAATTACCGAACTCGAACACAAGTCTCGTAAGCAAGACGTATTGGTCGATGACGAAGCCCTGTTTGCGTTTTATAACGAACGCCTGCCCGAGCTGGTGTGGAAAGACGCGAAAGGCGGCGTTTGGGGAAGCGAAGAATCCGTACGGCTTATTGAATCCGACAAAGCCGAAAGGTCGTCTGAAAATGAGCGCAACGAGTTTCGTAAAAACAAGCGTAATGGGTCTCGCCAAAATGAAAATCACGGCTACACCGTAGGTTGGGTTGAAAACCCAACATCAGCCGCAACTGCAAAAACTGTTGGGTTTGACAACCCAACCTACGCTACCCAGCAACCCACCCCCTCCCCCGCAGGGGAGGGTCGGGGAGAGGGCAAAACAGTTGCCACCCAAACCAACTTTTCCGCAACCTCAACAAACCCTCTCCCTAGCCCTCTCCCACAGGAGAGGGGACAGAGTGCCGCAGCTTCAACAGTTCCAGACGACCCCAAACCCAAAAAGCAGCCTGCACTCCCAAAAGGCCGTCTGAAACCTTTGCCCCTTGCCGATATTCGCACCTTTGAAGCCTGGCTCAAAACCGCCGAGCGCGACAATCCGCGTCTGCTGTTCCTCAGCCGCGACGATCTGATGCAACACGCCGCTGCGCACATTACCGAAGAGCAGTTCCCCAAATTCTGGCAAACCGCAGACGGCAAGTTCAAACTTTCCTACCGCTTCGAGCCGCACCATCCGCTCGACGGCGTGACCATGACCGTGCCGCTGACCGTCCTCAACCGCCTGCATGCGCCGTCACTCGAATGGCTGGTGCCCGGTATGTTGCGCGAAAAAATCCAGCTGCTGATTAAAGCACTGCCGAAGCAAATCCGCCGCATTTGCGTGCCCGTACCCGATTTCATTACCAAATTCCTCGAAAGCAATCCCGACCGCCAAACGGCCATTATTCCCCAGTTGGCGCACTTTATCGCCAAAAGCGCCGGCGATATGCGGATTCTCGAGCAAATCGACCAAGACGCATGGGCGGCGCAAAAATTGCCCGAACACTGCTATCTGAATCTGCGCATTATCGACGACGGCGGACAAGAGCTTGCCGGCGGCCGCAAACTGCACGAATTGCAACAACAACTCGGCCAAGCCGCCGCCGTCACCTTCCGCGACAACACGCAAGAATTCGAGCGCGACAACGTTACCGCATGGGACATCGGCACCCTGCCCGAATCCATCAAATTCGCCCGCGGCAAACAGCAGCTCACCGGCTACCTCGGCCTGCAAAAAGAAAAAGACGGCCGTATCGCCCTGCGCCTGTTCGACACGTCCGACGCCGCCGAACAGGCACACCGTCAAGGCGTGATCGAACTCATGAAACTACAACTAAAAGAACAAGTTAAAGACCTGAACAAAGGCATCCAAGGCTTCACCCAAGCCGCTATGCTGCTCAAACACATCAACGCCGACACCCTGCGCGACGACCTCACCCAAGCCGTCTGCGACCGCGCCTTTATCGGCGAAGACGAGCTGCCGCGCAACGAAAAAGCCTTTAAAGAGCAAATCAAACGCGCCCGCAGCCGCCTGCCCGCCGTCAAAGAAGCCCTCAGCCGCTACTTGCAGGAAACCGCCGCCGCCTACGCCGAACTGAACGGCAAACTCGGCAAACACCCGCTCACCCACCTCATACGCCAACGCCTGCAAACCCTGCTCGCCGCCGGCTTCGCCACCCGCACCCCGTGGACACAATGGCCGCGCCTGCCTATCTACCTCAAAGCCATGACCCTGCGCCTCGAAAAATACAGCAGCAACCCAGCGCGAGACGCCGCCCGCGAAGCCGATATTCAAGAACTGGAACAAATGTGGCAGGAAAAAACCGACGGCTTGGTGAAACAAGGATTGCCCGTTTCAGACGACCTAGCCGCGTTTAGATGGATGATTGAAGAATTGAGGGTGTCGCTGTTTGCGCAGGAGTTGAAGACGCCGTATCCGGTGTCGGTGAAGAGGTTGTTGAGGGAATGGGATAGCTATAAAGGCTAGACTTTTCGCGTGCTTCGGGCTAAAATCCAGTTTGCTAATTACGCGTTTTTGGATGATTGAATTTAAATTTAGTCGTTCATAGTCAGGCGTTTCGCTAGACTGAATATTAATTGACTACATCTCCGCGAGAATTCGGGCTTTCTCCCGCCTTCTCGTTAGAGAAGTCGGGAGAAAGCCCGAATTCTCGCTTAATTTAGGTAGTTAGCTTTTTATGACCGCTGTTAAATCGTTCCTATCATTAATTCAAATTCATCAAACCCATATAAAAGATGCATTACCTTTTATATGGGTTTTTGGTTCTAGTAAAGAAAATTCATTTCGCAATCTTTTCCTAAAATATCACTGGAATATTAAACATGATATTGCTAAATATCAAATCAGCAGACCGGAGGATTATCCTGATTGGTTTAATTTTAACAACTATTACAAAAATCTTGTGGATTTTGAAAAAGATGTTGTATCTATTTCACAAGGGGCTATTATTTTCTCGGAAAGTGTAGGTTCTTATGCTGAAATAGGTATTTTTTCATGTTTTCCTTTTTTGTATAGAAATTTATTAATTGTATCAGAAGAAAAATACATTAATGAAAATCATGCTAGTTTTTTAAATTATGGTCCAATTTTGAAAATTAAAAATAATGACGAGGAATCAAAAAATATTTGGGCATTAGATAGTACGAAAGATTTTTTTAAGGAAGAATGTAAAGAAATATCAGATCATTTTTTGGAAATTATTACTAGTCCAAAAAAAGATTTGCTAAATATTGAATTAGAAAAAGATATAATAATTTTATTAGTTGATTTAATGGATTTATTTCCAAATAATACAATAAGCTTCTATAAAGATTTACTTGTAAATTTTTCTATTGATATAAATAAGTTTAATCTAAAAAAATTTTTCCGATTACTTCAGGTTTTGGAAGTTATTGGAAGTAAGAGATCAGGGAATAATACACTATACTTTATTAATGACAATATTAAATACATGCCATGTGTAAACTACTATATGAAAAAAAATGGTAAAACATTTGATAGAAATTTGTTCAAAATAGAAATGGGTAGATAATATGTTATCTGTTTTAGAAAATTTTAAGAAGACTTTCTCTTTCTCAACGGTTAGTGCAATTATTTTTATCCAAACTGCACCAAATAGATATAAATTTCATACTATCCAAAAAAGGCATGGTGGGGAAAGAGAAATTGCCCAACCCACCAAAAGTTTAAAAATTGTACAACGTTGGGTTATCAACCAATATTTTCAAAACAGCCCAATTCATAAAGCAGCAACTGCTTACATTAAAGGAAAAGGCATTTTAGATCATGCAGAACAGCATAAGTCAAATAAGTATTTACTTAAACTTGACTTTAAAAATTTTTTTAATTCAATAAATATTCAAGATTTTTATGAATTTATAAATCGGTCAATGCCCCAGTTTAGTGAAGAAGATAGAGATATTTTGGGTTTATTACTGTTTTGCAAAAATAAAGATGACAATTATTATTTATCAATAGGTGCACCAAGCTCTCCCCATGTATCAAATATTATCCTTTATAAATTTGATTGCTTAATTCAAGAGATATGTTCTAAGAAAGGTGTAGTTTATACAAGGTATGCCGACGATTTAGCATTTTCAACCAATATACCTCATATCTTAAAGGGAATTCTGTGTGATATTGAACATATCTTGTCTAATTTAGAATATCCAAAAAATTTAAAATTAAATCAAGAAAAAACAGTATTCTTATCAAGAAAACATAATAGAACATTAACAGGATTGGTCATTTCAAATACAGGAAAAATTAGTATTGGCAGAGATAAAAAAAGAAAATTGAGAGCTGCAATTCATAATGCAATACACGGCAAATTAACTGATGAAGAAATACAAACGTTAAAAGGAAGAATTGCCTTCCTAAAAGGTATTGATAAGGAATTTGCAATTAAACTTGAACAAGAATTGCAGTCTGCAAATCTATAAGCAAGTAATTGTGCCAAAACGCATATAGTGCTTTAAAACAGTTTTTTTAACTTTATAATTCCATCCCTTAAAAAAACATACCTAATCCCCAACCATGCCCGAACTCCCCGAAGTAGAAACCACCCTGCGCGGCATCGCCCCGCATATCCTCAACCAAACCGTCTCCGCCATAACCGTCCGTGAGCCCAAGCTGCGCTGGCAAATCCCGCCTGCGCTGCCTGAAACCCTGCGCGGGTTGGTGGTGCGTGAATGCCGCCGCCATGCCAAATACCTGCTGATTCGTTTTGACACAGGCGTGCCGCTGGTTCATTTGGGTATGTCGGGCAGCAAGTAGTAGCCTGCATCAAACCGCATGCGTGCCTTTTGAAACACATTCCACCTACAAATCACGCCAAACTTGGAATCCGTGTGTAGCAAGCTGTAGCCTGCATCAAACCGCGTGCGTGCCTTTGGGCACACACCCTACCTGCAATCCCACAAACCCCGTGTGTAGGGTGTGTGCGGTACGCACGCACGCGGTCTTTTTTAAAAATGTTCTTTCCAATCAAACCAAAGGCCGTCTGAAAGCACTTTCTACCTTTCAGACGGCCTTCTTATATCCCTATCCCTGTTTATTTTTCCAACCGTGCAATCAGTTCATCGGCCAAGTCAAGATAAGCTTGGGTGCCTTTGGCGTGGGCGTCGTAGGCGAGGGCGGGGAGGCCGTGGCTGGGGGCTTCGGCGAGGCGGATGTTGCGGGGGATGACGGTGTCGAAGAGCAGGTTGCCGAAGTGTTGTTTAAGCTGCTCGCTGACTTCGACGACGAGGCGGCTGCGGCTGTCATACATGGTGCGGACGATGCCGGTTACGTCGAGGTCGGGGTTGATGGCTTGGCGGATTTTGCGGACGGTGGCCACGAGGTCGGAGATGCCTTCGAGGGCGTAGTATTCGCAAAGCATGGGGACGATGACGCCGTTGGCGGCGACCAGGCCGTTGAGGGTGAGCAGGGTCAGGGACGGGGGGCAGTCGATGAGGACGTAGTCGTAGTCGTCGGCAACAAGCTGCAGGGCGTTTTTGAGGCGGATTTCGCGTGCGATTTCTTGGACGAGTTCGACTTCTGCGCCGGCCAGTGTGCGGTTGGCGCCCAATACGTCGTAGCCGCCTTCTTTGCTGCGGACGACGGCGTTAAGGATGTCGGTTTCGCCGAGGACAACTTGATATACGCCGTTTTCGATGGTGGCTTTGTTGATGCCGCTGCCTGTGGTGGCGTTGCCTTGGGGGTCGAGGTCGACGACGAGGACGCGGCGGCCTTTTGAGGCCAGGGAGGCGGCTAGGTTGACGGTGGTGGTGGTTTTGCCGACTCCGCCTTTTTGGTTGGCGACGGCGAGGATTTGTGCGCTCATGTGCTTTGCTGTCGTGTTAAGTGTGGATGGCTGGATTGTACCGTTATTCGGTATGCTTGGGTTGTTTTCAGACGGCCTTTTTGCGGATGATGACGATATGGCGTTCGGCATTGAGTTGGGGGACGTGCAATGCTTCGACTTTTTCGACGGCGACGCTTTCGGGCAGTTTGTCGATTTCTTCTTGCGGATATACGCCTTTCATGGCCGCCCAGTAGCCGCCGTCTTTGAGGAGGTGTTCGGTCCAGTTGACGAAGTCGGCGAGTTCGGCAAAGGCACGGCTGGTGATGACGTCGGCGCGGCAGTCGGCGGCGGCTTCTACGCGGCCGCTGATGACGCGGACGTTTTTAAGGCCGAGTTCGATCACGGCTTGTTGTAAAAAGGCGGTTTTTTTGGTGTTGGCATCGAGGAGGGTGATGTCAAGGTCGGGGCGGCAGATGGCGGTGGGTATGCCGGGCTGTCCGCCGCCGGAGCCGACGTCGAGCATGGTTTGGGCGTGTTCGATATAGGGCAGGAGGGTCAGGCTGTCGAGCAGGTGATGGCTGACGGTTTGGGCGGGATCGCGCAGGGCGGTCAGGTTGTAGGTTTTATTCCACTTTTGCAGCAGGGCGGCATAGTCTAGCAGTTTGGCCTGTTTGGCTTCGTCGATGTCCAAACCCAGTGCCTGTATGCCGTCGCGGAGCTGTTGCGCCTGATTCATTTGTTATTCCTTATTGGTTAAAACGCGTTGGATGTAATGGTAACGGAAAGCATGCCGTCTGAAAATGTTTGTGCTTGTTGAATCAACGTTTCATCTTGTGAAAGACGATGGGCTGTTCCGGCGCGCGCGTGAGCTGTTTGGGCAGGGTCAGCATGGCGATGATCCATACGGAGAGGGTGTAGTAAAACACGCCTTGCCCGAGCATACCGGCCAATGCGGCATTGCCTAAGATGGCTTCAAAAATCAAGCCTGCCGCCGCTGAGGCACACGCTGCGACACCGGCAAGGAATAGGGCGTAACGCGAATGCCGGCGCATCATTTTTTTATACGCCAGCTTAGTCAGTCCGCCGGCAATCGGCAGGTTGAGGAAGGCAAACATGCCGCAGACAAACCATGCGACGGAGTCCTGCCAACCGCTTTGCCATGCCCACGCGCCATCTTTGACCGTTATCAGCAGGCCTTGGCCGTCTGAAAAGGCGATTTGCACGATATTGTGCAATATCATCGCCAGCGGCAGAGTGAGGAACATCAGTGCGACCAATAGGGGGCGGTAGGGCTTTTCTTGAGTCAGGTACATGGCGGCTTGCCTTGTTGTGGGATAAGTCGAAATGATAGCAGATTGGCGGTTGATTCACGTTTGTTAGCGCTGAAATTGCTGACAAAAACGGTCAATTAAAAAAGAAATGAAAAATTCTTTTTTCTTGGCAAACGTTGGTAGATAAAGGTTAAGAAAACGTTTTCAGACGGCCTAATCTCTTATTTTTATATGAACCGAACAGAAAATCTTTGCATTTCTCCGTAAAATCTACTAAATTCTCAATAACATATTATAAAGACCTGAAATCTGGAACCCAAACCGAAACTGCCTCCCGCTATTTACGCTCGGAAACTCAGCAGGCAACAAAAGTTTCACACACTACAAAAACAAAGCAATTCCTCTGAAATCAGTTGTTTATAATGATAGATAACCACAAGGCAAACCATGCCTGACTTTAGTAGGAGTAAAACCATGGCTGAAGCAACCGATGTCGTATTAGTAGGCGGCGGCATTATGAGCGCCACTTTGGGCGTATTGCTCAAAGAACTCGAACCATCTTGGGAAATCACCCTGATCGAACGCTTGGAAGATGTAGCGTTGGAATCATCAAATGCATGGAATAATGCCGGTACGGGACACTCTGCGCTGTGTGAATTGAACTATGCGCCCCTGACTGCCGACGGCACGATCGATCCGACCCGCGCCCTCAATATTGCCGAACAATTCCATATCAGCCGCCAATTTTGGGCGACTTTGGTCGAAGAAGGCAAACTGACCGACCGCACTTTCATCAATTCCGTCCCCCATATGTCGCTGGTGATGAACGCCGACCATTGCAGTTATCTGCAAAAACGTTTCGACGTGTTCAAAAACCAAAAACTCTTTGAAAAAATGGAGTTTTCTACCGACCGCGCCAAAATTGCCGAATGGGCGCCGCTGGTTGTCAACGGCCGTGATGAAAACCAATCCATCGCCGCCAACTACTCCGCCGAAGGCACAGACGTCGATTTCGGCAGCCTGACCCGCCAAATGGTCAAATACTTGAGCGACAAAGGCGTAAAAATCAAATTTAACCGCCATGTCGATGACCTCAACCGCGAATCGGACGGCGCATGGGTGCTGAAAACCAGCAGCACCAAAGACGATGACGACCCGTTGACACTCCGCACCCGTTTCGTCTTCCTCGGCGCAGGCGGCGGCGCACTGACCCTGCTGCAAAAATCCGGTATCCCCGAAGGCAAAGGTTACGGTGGCTTTCCGGTTTCCGGCCTCTTCTTCCGCAACAGCAATCCCGAAACGGCCGCGCAACACAACGCCAAAGTGTACGGCCAAGCCTCCGTTGGCGCGCCCCCTATGTCCGTTCCGCATTTGGATACCCGCAACGTGGACGGCCAACGCCATTTGATGTTCGGCCCATATGCAGGCTTCCGCCCCAACTTCCTCAAACAAGGCTCGCTCATGGATTTGCCGATGTCCATCCACATGGACAACCTCTACCCCATGCTCCGCGCCGGTTGGGACAATATGCCGCTGACCAAATACCTCTTGGGCGAATTGCGCAAAACCAAAGAAGAACGCTTCGCCTCGCTGCTCGACTACTATCCCGAAGCCAACCCTGACGATTGGGAACTGATTACCGCCGGTCAGCGTGTGCAAATCATCAAAAAAGACCCGAAAAAAGGCGGCGTACTCCAATTCGGTACCGAAATCGTCGCCCATGCCGACGGCTCGCTGGCCGCATTGCTGGGCGCGTCTCCCGGTGCATCGACAGCAGTTCCGCTGATGATCAGACTCGTCCACCAATGCTTCCCCGATCATGCCGAATCATGGTCAGGCCGTCTGAAAGAATTGGTGCCCGGCTACGGCATCAAGCTGAACGACAATCCGTCTTTGGCAGACGAAATCATCAGCCACAACGCGACCGTTTTGGGCATCCACCACTAATTGAAGCAAGCACAAAGGCGGGCATTCTTGCCCGCCTTTTTTCAAACCATTAAAATAACGGCATTCAGGCCGTCTGAAACCTAATCGGCAACGGCATGTTGCACGATTCAAACCCGAAAATCAGCTCAGTAGAAAAACGCCATGACCGATATTCTCAACAAAATCCTTGCCACCAAAGCAGAAGAAGTGGCCGCCCAAAAAGCCGCCGTTTCCTTGGAAGACATCAAAGCCCAAGCGCAGGCAGCCGCGCCGGTTCGCAGCTTTATCGGCTCGATCCGTGCAAAACACGCGCAGAATCTGCCCGCCATTATTGCCGAAGTCAAAAAAGCCAGCCCGAGCAAAGGTCTGATCCGCCCTGATTTTCATCCTGCCGAAATCGCCGCCGCCTATGAAAAAGCCGGCGCGGCCTGTTTGTCCGTGTTGACGGACGAACCTTATTTCCAAGGCTCGCCCGAGTATTTGAAACAGGCGCGTGCGGCCGTGGCGCTGCCGGTCTTGCGTAAAGATTTCATCATCGACGAATACCAAATCTATCAGGCGCGCGCGTGGGGTGCGGATGCGATTCTTCTGATTGCCGCCGCACTGGAAGCCGGGCAGCTTGAGCGTTTTGAAGCCGTTGCCCACGAATTGGGCATGACTGTCTTGTTGGAGTTGCACGATGCGTCCGAGCTGGAAAAATGCCGCAACATGACCACGCCGTTGTGGGGCGTCAACAACCGCAACCTGCGTACGTTTGAAGTAACCTTGCAACAAACCCTCGACCTTTTGCCCGAATTAAACGGCAAAACCGTTGTCACCGAAAGCGGCATCCGCAACAAAGAAGACGTCGATTTCATGCGCGGCCACGGCGTGCATACTTTCCTGATCGGCGAAACCTTTATGCGTGCCGACGACATCGAAGCCGAAGTCAAAAAACTGTTCTAAACCCTAAAAAACATCAGGCCGTCTGAATTTTCAGACGGCCTGAATCCATTGGAGACGAGAAAAAATGTTTACCGTACAACGCATTTACGCTTATCAGCCCAATCCCGAACAGGCTGCTGTCTTTATCGACCGCCTCTATCCGCGCGGCGTTCATAAAGAAGTTTTCGCTACGGCACTTTGGTTGAAAGACATTACGCCCAGTGCAAACCTACGCCGCTGGTATCATGAAAATCCGGCTCAAAATTTTGACGGTTTTGTCAGCCGTTATCACGAAGAGCTGCAAGGCGATGTCGAGCAGGCCGCCATCAAGCGGCTGCTGGATTTGGAAAAACAGCACGGCAATATCTTGTTGCTGACCGCCGTCAAAGACCCCCGACATTCCCACGTTTCCGCGCTGGCTCAATTTTTGGGCGCAACGTTTGAATATCGCGATTAAAAAATCAGTGTTTGGGCTGAATGCAAAAAGGCCGTCTGAAATCAAGGTTTCAGACGGCCTGCTATTTTCAAATCAAGAAGGATAAGGGTGTGCCACCAATTTTCCGTCTATGTATTCACCGATATAGACTTGTGAGGCTTCAAGGTGGAGGCGGTCGAGTTCTTGTTTCAGCCATTCTTCGTCACGCTTAATGATTTCGAGGATGTCGGGGTCGACTTGGCCGTCTGTAATCAGCGGATAGCGCAGGCTCTCGTCGCCGTACTGGATGACGGTGAGCTGGCCGTTTTGTTCCATCACGGCGCGTTTGACGGCAGAGATTTCGTAGATGCCGGCGGCGCGGAGTTTGAACATGAGGTCGTGTGCGCTGATGCCGTTTTTCATGCATTCATCGGTTTGGATTTTGCCGTTGACGATGACCCAGACGGATTTGCCGTCAATGATGGATTTGACCCAGCGGTTGTGGTTTTTGATGAATTTCAGGCTCAAGACCAACAGCGTCCACAAAATCAGCACGAGGAAAAATTGCAGCAGGCCGACGCTGTCGCTGTAAATCACGCCGCCGATGATGCCGCCGAGTACATAGTTTTGCACTTGGTCCATGGCGGAGGTCGGCGCGAGGTTGCCTTTACCTAAGAGGTTGATTTGCAAAATCAAACCTAAAATACCCATCAGCAGTTTGAGGGCGAGCAGGGAGTATGCTTCCATGTGTGTGTATCCTGTTATTCTTTATCGATGAGTTCGATATTGTTGTTGACCAAATTGATGGGCGTCAGCGTGTAGGCGGAGAAGTCTTGATTGAAATGGACTTCGTAGTATTGGTTTTTAATGCCGATAATCATGCCGTTGAACAGGCGCGTGCTGTTGACGATGATGTCTTGTTTTTCAACTTTTTGGTTTTCAATCAAAGCATTGAGAAAACCCACCATGCGCGAAGTGTCGGCGGCAAAGTTTTGACGCTCGCTGTACGAAAGATATTGCGTGCCGCAGATGAGGATGAGCAACAGCAGCGCAATAATGCTCAGGTCGCGGTATTTGGTGTCCATGCGGTGGCGCAGGTATTGCGATACGGCGAGCAGGAGGATGACGAGGGCGGCGAAAATCAGGATGTATTTCAAGTAGTCGTTGAAATACATATGATTTTCAAGATAAAAGTGAGAAAAGAATTTCATGGTATTTAATAAATTTGGGAAGGGTAATAAGGCCGTCTGAAACTTAAATTTCAGACGGCCTCGTCTATTAAACAAGGATGTTGCGTTAAGTTTTCAAAATAGGGTGTTTTTAAAGCGGTATCAGTTGATAAATCCGTCGTCTTTCATTTTCTTTTCGGCAAAATACTGGCTGATCACCAGCAAGCTGGCCAGAATGATAATGAAAAGACCGGCCATGGTCAGGGAGATTTTGAAAAACAAATCGGCGTCGATAAAGGCAAACCACAGTTGCAAAATCAAGAGCAACACCCAGCTGACGAACAATCCGAGACAGGCATAGACGCCGAGTTTAAACACGTTCTTTTTCCAAAATGACGACGTAGGCTTCACGCACGAAAAACAGCAGCATGCGGCGCTGGTCTTTTTCCATGGTAACAACCTTCCAGCCTTGTGAGGCGTGGCTGTTGAGAAAATCGCTGAATTTGACCGGATTGATTTTGGCGCTGCCGAAAATCAAGCTGGAAAGCAGGTTCTCTTGATAAATGACGGCTTTATATTCTTTCATTTTATTCCTTTGAAAAATAAGGGGGCTTTAAAGCCCCCTGATTCTACTCCTTATTATTCAATTGCGGTAATACGGAGCCTTCGCCCAAGGACAACAAACCGCTTTGCGAGTAAATACCCAGTTTGGCGCGGGTGTCGGTGATGTCGAGGTTGCGCATGGTCAGTTGGCCGATGCGGTCGAGCGGTGTGAACGCTGCGTCTTCGACTTTTTCCATGCTCAGGCGTTCGGGTTGGTAGGTCAGGTTGGGCGATTCGGTGTTCAGAATCGAATAGTCGTTGCCGCGGCGCAGTTCGAGGGTAACTTCGCCGGTGATGGCTTTGGCAACCCAGCGTTGGGCGGTTTCGCGCAACATGAGGGCTTGGCTGTCAAACCAGCGGCCTTGGTAGAGCAGGCGGCCGAGACGCAGGCCGTTGATGCGGTATTGTTCGATGGTGTCCTCGTTGTGGATACCGGTTACCAAGCGTTCGTAGGCGATGTGGAACAACGCCATGCCCGGGGCTTCGTAGATGCCGCGCGATTTGGCTTCGATGATGCGGTTTTCGATTTGGTCGCTCATGCCCAAGCCGTGACGGCCGCCGATGCGGTTGGCTTCGAGGAAGAGTTCGACAGGATCGGCGTATTCTTTGCCGTTTAATGCAACCGGCACGCCTTCTTCAAAGCGCACGCTGACTTCTTCGGGTTTGACTTCGACGTTTTCGTCCCAGAAGGCAACGCCCATGATAGGCTTAACGATTTTGATGCCGCTGTTGAGAAATTCCAAGTCTTTGGCTTCGTGCGTCGCGCCGAGCATATTGGAGTCGGTGGAGTAGGCTTTCTCCACCGACATTTTGTAGTTGAAGCCGTTGGCAATCAGAAATTCGCTCATTTCGTGGCGGCCGCCAAGTTCGTCGATAAATTGTTGGTCGAGCCAAGGTTTGTAGATTTTCAGCGCGGGATTGGTCAAGAGGCCGTAGCGGTAGAAACGCTCGATGTCGTTACCTTTGTAGGTGCTGCCTTCGCCCCAAATATTGACGTCGTCTTCCTTCATGGCGGAAACGAGCATGGTGCCGGTAACGGCGCGGCCCAGAGGCGTGGTGTTGAAGTAGGCGATGCCGCCGGTGGAAACGTGGAATGCGCCGCATTGGATGGCGGCGATGCCCTCGTGTGCCAACTGCGCGCGGCAGTCAATCAGGCGGGCATTTTCTGCGCCGTATTCCATCGCTTTTTTAGGAATAGCGTTGTAATCGTCTTCGTCAGGTTGGCCGAGGTTGGCGGTGTAGGCGTAAGGCAGTGCGCCTTTGAGTTTCATCCACAACAGCGCGGCAGAGGTATCAAGACCGCCGGAGAAGGCGATGCCGACTTTTTGACCGACGGGGAGATTTTGTAAAATGGTATGGTTTTGGCTCATTGGGATTCCTCCAGACTTGAAAAGTTGAAACCATTATCTTATAAATGGATAAGATAATCTACTTTGATGCCGTCTGAAAAAGCATTCAGGTTTTCAGACGGCATTTGTCCGCAATTATTGATGGTGCTATCTGACGCTGAATGCAATGAAGCATACTGCCCAAACCGAAGCAGCTGCCAAAGGCCACAACAAGTAGCCTTTTTGCCCGGTCAAACGCCACATTTCATCTGCATTGGTTGCAACAAAAAACAACCACAAAAAACCAAGTAAAATATCCGTAAAGACTGCCAGTGAAAAAATCATACGGTTTGCAGGCAAGAGGCTGAATGCGTTCAGAACAACCCATTGTATAAAAAATGTGGAAAGCGTAGCATATTTGGCGCGAAAATTGACTGCCCGTTTGTCTTGATGAATTTTACGGCGAATAATCAAATACTGAACAATCAGCACAAACGTACACACAAAAAGGCTGATAATGAACATGAAAAACGCAAAAATGCCGATTACAAACATGAGCCTCTCCTATCCGTTGCACCTATACCATAGCCAAGTGATGGCACCGAGTGCTTCGCTTTCGTTCCATTGTTCATTGGGGTAGAGTTTAGGGGAGATGATGTTTAGGGTTGTGATGGTGGGCATAGTTTAGAGGGGGGGTAAAACAAAAAAGGTAAGTGTAAGTGGTTTTAAGGCTGCCTGAAAGCGGATTAACAGCGAAAAAGAGAACGCGTGAGTGCGAGCACCCACGCTTGCTATCAGACAGACTGGCTACGCTGGCTATGCTTGTTATATATCTATATGGTTATATAGATATATAATTTTTTCACTCCATTCATTTGATTGTAGGGTATCTGTATCTTCAGCAATATACAAACCAATATCTTTTGACCAGAATGCATAAGTTTGTTGAATTATATCTATATTCTTCAGATAATTAAAATCTGAGAAAGCACCATCAAACATGCATATTATAGCTATTGGATTAAGCTGATTGATATTTAGTATTTCATCTTTAATTACATTAAATAAATCAATATTTTTGGAATATAAAAAATAAGATTCTGTTAAAAAAATATCATATTTCCACTCATTATTTTCAAGAATATATTTTTCAGATTTAATGCAACGTGATCTAGATTCCCATTGCTTTATATTTTCATGATTTCTGTCTTCTTTTAAAAAAATACCATAACACAATATAGAAAACTGGTCAGTACCACAATTTTTTAAAAAATCTATTATTTTCATTTAGTTACCACTAATTAGGTTTAATTGATTATTATCTGGTATAAAGCTTGCAATGACTTTATCCTTATACGGCCCATCTTTTGCAACAACAATAACAACGTATTTCCCATTTGATTTACCTAATAAGCAATATTGGAACAGTAATCATGGGAAATCATGAATAGCCTTTAGGCAGAAGGAAAGATTATGAAAGACCGACAGCATTTGTTCAACCTCATCATCATCGGCGATGAAATCCTGCACGGCAGCCGCCAAGACAAGCATTTCGCCTTTTTCAAATCTTTATTGGAATCGCGCGGGCTGAAACTCAATCAGGTGCAATATCTGCCCGATGAACCCGAATTGCTGGTCAAACAACTGCGCCGCAGTTTTTCAGACGGCCTGCCGACTTTCGTTACCGGCGGTATCGGCTCTACGCCTGACGACCACACGCGCCAAGCCGCAGCGGCTGCTTTGGATTTGCCCGTTGTCCGCCATCCTGAAGCCGCCAAGTTTATCGAAGGCGTAACCCTGAAACGCGGCGAGCCGCTCGATTCGCCGGAACACGCCCAACGCCTGAAAATGGCGGATTTTCCCGAAGGCGCGGAACTTGTGCCCAATCCGTTTAATAATATCGCCGGATTTTCCATCCGCGAGCATTATTTCTTCCCCGGTTTCCCCGTGATGGCGCACCCGATGGCGGAATGGGTATTGGAAACTTATTACGCCAACCGTTTCAACCAAACTGAACGCGGCAGCCGCAGCGTGTATGTGTTCGACCAACCCGAGTCGCGCATTACGCCGATTATGGAACATCTTGAGCGTACCTACGCCGGTGTCCGTTCTTACAGCCTGCCCACCGTGGGCCGTACCGATTCAGACGGCCGTTACACTCCGCCGCATATCGAGTTCGGCATCAAAGCGGAAGGTGAGGCCTGCCGCTTGTTGGATACGGCGTGGGAAGATGCGTTGCAGGGTTTGCAGGCGATTGGCGCGACTTTGAAAGAAACGGTGGAATAATGCACTTATCCCCGGCCCAATCCAGACGCGCACTGATTTTTGCCTCTTTGCTGTTTTTGCCGCCGACCCTCATCATCGGCATTTGGCTGGCGCAATATGGCGGCTTCGCTTTTGAACCGCCGCTGATGCACGCCGTCCATGCCCATGCGGGCACATGGTTTGACCCGATTGCCACCGTGTTGCACTATCTGGGCAAAACCGAGATTGCCGTGCCGCTGATCGGCGCAGTCGCCGCAGCCCTGTATTTTGCCGATAAGAAGCGCGAAGCACTGTTTTGCGTGTTGGCGGCATTGATGCCGACTTTGAACATGCTGATTGTGAAGGTTTGGTTTGCCCGCGAACGTCCGCTGCTTTGGCCGCGCCTGATTGAAGAGAGCAATTTTTCCTTTCCCAGCGGCCACAGTACGTTTTCCGCCGCCATTGCCGTCATGCTGATATTGCTTTGCCGCCGCACGCGCTACCGCCGCGCCGCTTGGATAGGCGGTATTTCCTTTGCCCTGCTGACCGGGTTTTCACGCATTTATTTGGGCGTGCATTATCCCACCGACGTTTGGGCAGGCTGGACAAACGGCACGCTGACTGCCTTGCTGGTGTATATGCTCATCTTCAGGCCGTCTGAAAAATAGAAGAAACGAATCATGAATACACGTTCACCCAACACGCCTTATTGGCTCAGAAACGGCCATGCCGACACCCTGTTTGCCAAGCTGCTGCAAGGCAAAGCGCCTGACTACCGCCGCGAGCTTCTGCCCGACAGCACCGGCAAAACCCAAGTTGCCTACGATTTTGTCGACAGCGCCGACCCCGATGCGCCGTTGGTGGTTTTGTTCCACGGACTGGAAGGCAGCAGCGAGAGCCATTACGCGGTCGAGTTGATGAAAGCCGTACAGCAGCGCGGTTGGAACGGCGTGGTTGCCCATTTCCGCAGTTGCGGCGGCATAGAAAACACCGCGCCCGTGTTCTACCATCTCGGCGATACGCCCGAAATCGCTTTTATGCTCAACACGCTGGCACAACGCTATTCAACCATCTACGCTGTCGGCGTTTCTTTGGGGGGGAATGCCCTGGCCAAATATTTGGGCGAGCAGGGCAGTAATGCCGTTCCGCGCGCATCTGCCGTCGTTTCCGCGCCGGTTGATGCCGTGGCCGCCGGTACACGTTTTGATCAGGGCATGACGCGCTTGATTTACACGCGCTATTTTTTAAATTCGCTGTTGCCGAAAGCCCAGGCGATTCCTCAGTTTCAGACGGCCTTAAGCCAGCAAAACTGCAAAACGCTTGGCGATTTTGACGACCGCTTTACCGCGCCGTTACACGGTTTTGCCGACCGTCATGATTACTACCGCCGCAATTCCTGCAAACCGTTTCTGAAAGGCGTAGATACGCCGTTGCTGCTGCTCAATGCCGTCAACGACCCCTTCCTGCCGCCAGAAGCCTTGCCGACCGGGCGGGACGTGTCCTCAGCCGTTACGCTGCTGCAACCGGCATACGGCGGTCATGTCGGCTTTGTCAGCCGCGATCAAGGCCGTCTGAATCTGCAATGGCTGCCGCAAACGGTGTTGGACTATTTCAAACAGTATCAGCCGTAAATGAAAAAGGGCATGTATGTGACATGCCCTTAGAGTGAAGAAAGTAAAAAGGCCGTCTGAAAACGAGTTTCAGACGGCCTTTTGAATAGCTTGATTATTTGCCTTTGTCGGCTTTGGCTTCTTTTTTCAGAGAAGCGTACAACTCAGGGTCGCGGTTTTTCAGTAAGGACGCAACGGCCAAGTCATCACGGTTTACTTTAGCCAAATCTACGCGCTCGATGTGTACCAAACGCAGCAATTCGCGTACAGGTTTAGGCATATTGCGGCCGGACTCGTAACGGGAACCACCGGATTGAGTCACACCAATGCGACTCCAGAAGTCCATTTGGTTCAGGCCGAGTTTTTTACGGATATCGCGGATATTTTCAATTTTTTCGAACGATTTCATGAATCTTCCTTATTGTGGTATTTAGTGTATGCCATTAGGCATAAAAAAGGTCTGCAAGAATGCCGGCATCCTTTTCCCTATTGTTTTTTGGGGTGATATGTGGGCGTATTGCAAATGGCTGATCTAGATAATTAGACAGTATATTCGAAAGAAGTTTTCTGCTGTCTGCCATAATTTGTGTAAATATTTCTTAATTCATTATTTCAGTAAAATTTTGTTATATAAATCATTAAATTATGCGTTTATCTTAGATATGGCATAAGCAAATTTTTACATAATTAAACAATTCAATATGGGTAAAAACTTAATTTCGAGTTTTTATTCGGTTTTCTGGATTGAGAATGCGAATAAATTTTAGGCCGTCTGAATCTATGTTTTCAGACGGCCTGAAGGTTTTTTCAAGGTTAAGGCTTACCGCTGGCAGGGCTGACGGTGAGGATTTCGTAGCCGGTTTCGGTAACCAAAACTTCGTGTTCCCATTGGGCGGAGAGGGAGCGGTCTTTGGTGACCACTGTCCAACCGTCGTTCAGGATGCGCAGATGGCGTTTGCCTTGGTTGATCATCGGCTCGATGGTGAAAATCATGCCCGGTTTGAGGACGAGGCCCTCACCTTTGCGGCCGTAGTGGACCACTTGCGGCGCTTCGTGGAAACCGCGGCCGATGCCGTGTCCGCAGAATTCCTGTACGACGGAATAGCCGGCATTTTCGGCAACCTGTTGGCAGGCATAGCCGACGTCGCCGAGGGTGGCGCCAGGTTTGACCGCTTCGATACCCGCCATCATGGAGGCGTGGGTCACGTCGATCAGGCGTTGGGCAATCGGGGAGACTTTGCCGACGGTAAACATACGGCTGGAGTCGCCGTGGAAACCGTCTTTTTTAATGGTCAGGTCGATGTTGACGATGTCGCCTTCTTTCAGCGGCTTGTCATCGGGAATGCCGTGGCAGATGACGTGGTTGACGGAGGGGCAGCAGGATTTCGGGTAAGGCGGGTTGCCGTAGTTGAGGGGGGCTGGATAACCACCTTGAACGTTGACGTGGTAGTCGTAAACGAGTTTGTCGATTTCGTTGGTGGTTACGCCGGGTTTGACGAATTGGCCGATGTAATCGAGGGCTTCGGCGACCAAGCGGCCGAGTTCGCGCATTTTTTCGATTTCTTCGGGGGTTTTGATGATGACTTTGTCCATGAGGTTTCCTTCTTGTTTCAGACGGCATAGAGGCCGTCTGAACGGGACGGGTGTGCCGTCTGTTTAAAACAGGTTGTCGAGATTGTCTTTATTGCGCGGTTTGGCTTGTGGTTTGGCCTCAGGCTCGGCTTTCGGAGTCGGTTTGGACTCGGGGACTTTGGCTTTTGCCGGTTTGTTTTCTACCGCTTGTGCGGCAGGTTTGCTGTCTGCGGCTTTGTTTGCTACCGGCTGGCTGTCTGCTTGAGGTATGTTTTGAGCGGCAGGGCTGCTGTTGTCGGATTGTGTGTTTTCTGATTTGTCGGCTTCAGCGCGTTTGTTTTCTGTGCGTTTGCTGCGGTGTGCGGCAGGACGGTCGTTTTTTGCACCTTCTTCGGCGTTGTCGCTTTTTTCGGTTTGGGGAACAATCGGGTTGCCGGAGGCGGTTTTTGCGTCGCCGTCTTTGGTAGGCTGAACGGTTTCAGGTTCGACAGTGCCGTTGGGGCGCCAAACTTCAATGCGTGTGTCGGTTTGTTCGGCGGGGCTTTTTTCGGGTACGTCGGTTTTACCGGAGTTTAGGGTGCTGAATACACCGGCAACAAGGGCTGCGACGGCGATAAAGCTGACAAGGAATAAAGCGCGGATTAGGTGTTTGGGCTTAAGTTGGAAAGGGGTTTTATTATTCTTGGACATGATGGGGCGGGTAATCGTTGGAGGAATGGCCGTCTGAATATTCAGACGGCCCCGGGTTGCCTGTGAATCAGTTGGCAACGTAGTTTTGATAGAGGGTGACGACTTTTTGTACGCCTACGGTCGTGCTGACTTTTTGGGTCACGCGGGCTTGTTCGTCAGGCGTGAGGATGCCCATCACATAGGTCACGTTGCCGTAAGTCACGATTTTGACGCGTGCTTGGGTGGCCGGGCTGAGGCCCAACAGGGTGGCGCGGACTTTGGATGTACCCCAAGTATCGTTGGTCACATCACCGAACGAACGCGCTTGTGAGGCAACGGTAATGTAGTTGTACACGCCTTCTGCGGCTTGTTCGGAGCGGGCGATGCGTTCAACAAATTGTTTTTCGCCTTCAGTAGCCACTTGGCCGAGCAGGAGCAGGTGGCGGTTGTAGCCGACAACGTTCAGTTTGGGCTTGTAGCCTTGGACTTGGTTGTTTTGGCGCAGATAGGAGCGTGCGGTGGTTTCGACGCGCAGTGCCATAACGTTGTCGTCGGTTTGCGCACCGGTGGTGCGGCGGTCGACGGCGGATTTGGTGCCGACGGCTGCACCGCCGATCAGTGCGCCGACGCAGCCGCTCAGACTCAAGCTCAAGAGGGTCGCAGTCAGAACGGGGAGGGCGTAGCGTTTGATATTCTTCATATCCTTTTCCTTGGGTATGGACGGTTGGGTGTTCAGACGGCCTTTAAGGAATGGGCCGTCTGAAAAGAAAGGGTTACATGCCTTCAAGCAGGACGGAGTCGATGCAGTCGCACATGGCGTGAATCAGCAAAATATGGTTTTCCTGAATGCGGGCAGTACGCGGATAAGGGACGTTGAGCAGAACGTCGGTATCTTTGAGCATGGCGGCGATTTTTCCGCCGTCGCGGCCGGTCATGGCGATGACGTGCATGTCGCGTTCGTGTGCCGCTTTGATGGCTTCGATGACGTTGGCGGAATTGCCGGAGGTGGAGATGCCGACCAATACGTCGCCTGCACGTCCGAGCGCGCGCACTTGTTTGCTGAATACATGGTCGAAACCGTAGTCGTTGCCGATGGCGGTCAGGGCGGAAGTGTCCGTCGTCAGCGCGACAGCGGCCAATTCCATGCGTTCTTTTTCAAAACGGCCGGTCATTTCAGCGGCGAAGTGCTGCGCGTCGGCAGCTGAACCGCCGTTGCCACAGGCCAGGATTTTGCCGTCGTTCATCAGGCATTGCAGCATCAGCTCGGCGGCCTGTACGGTCGGCTCGACCAGTACTTTTTCAGCTTCCTGCTTGGCACGGATGCTCTCGGCAAAATGTGCGGAAACGCGTTCTTGTAATGTTGTCATGAGGTTAACCTGTAATATTTTGAATCCATTCGGGCGGACCGTCGCCCTCGATCAGTACCGCGTCCAGGCGGCAGGGCGCATGGTTTAACCCGTGCTTTTGCAGATAATACTCTACACTTCGTTGAAATTTCAATAATTTGGACGGCGAGATGCTGTATGCGGCACCACCGAAACCTCGGTTTTTGCGGTATTTTACTTCAACAAACACAATCGTACCGCCGTTTTTGACGATTAAATCGATTTCGCCGTAGGCGCAATGCCAATTCCGCGCCAGCAGCGAGTAGCCTTTATCCAGCAGGAATGCCAGTGCCGCATCTTCGGCCGCCGCCCCCTGTTTGTGGTTTAAGCGCATGAAAAGTTTACCCGTTATATAATTATTGTTTTTAAAGAGACGCCGTTTCAGACGGCCTTGAATCTATGTACACAAAACACCTGCAAAAAGCCATCGACAGCATCGAAAAACAGACATTATACGTTGTCGCCACACCCATCGGCAATTTAGCCGACATAACGCTGCGCGCGCTGGCCGTGCTGCAAAAGGCCGACATTATCTGCGCCGAGGACACCCGTGTTACCGCCCAGCTTTTGAGTGCGTACGGCATTCAGGGCAAACTCGTGAGCGTGCGTGAACACAACGAGCAGCAAATGGCCGATAAAATCATCGCCCATCTTTCAGACGGCCTGAGCGTCGCCCAAGTTTCGGATGCAGGCACGCCTGCGGTTTGCGATCCCGGTGCAAAACTTGCCGCCCGCGTGCGCGAAGCCGGATTTAAAGTGGTGCCCGTGGTCGGCGCAAGCGCGGTCATGGGGGCGTTGAGCGTGGCCGGTGTGACGGAATCCAATTTTTACTTCAACGGTTTCCTGCCGCCTAAGGCCGGCGAACGCCAAAAGCTGCTGGCTAAATGGGCGGAATCCGATTTTCCGATTGTGATGTTTGAAACGCCGCACCGCATCGAGGCAAGCCTTGCGGATATGGCCGCGCAGTTCCCCGAACGCCGTTTGACTTTGGCGCGCGAAATCACCAAAACGTTTGAAACCTTCCTCAGCGGCACGGTTGCCGAAATCCAAGCCGCCCTTAAAAACGACAGCAACCAAACGCGTGGCGAGATGGTGCTGGTGTTGCACCCTGCGGTGAAAGAGAAACACAGCGATTTGCCCGAGGCGGCGCAAAACACGATGAAAATCCTTGCGGCCGAGTTGCCGACCAAACAGGCCGCCGAGCTTGCCGCCAAGATTACCGGCGAAAGCAAAAAAGCCTTGTACGATTTAGCGTTGGAGTGGAAACGGATTTCAGACGACGCTTGAGGTCTTGCAGGCTTATTTCTCTCAACCTGTGGTGTGAACGATGCGACGATTTCCTACAGGCAAGGCTGGGTATTGTTCGTTATCCGTTTGCCGGTTCTACAGGCTTTATATAGGTAAAGTTCTGTTTGCCGCATTGCTCCCCCCCCCCTTGTAATTTACAATGACACTGCATACAACTAGTATGTTCTTAAATCTTTCAATCTACGGGAGTGGACTTATGAAACAAAACATCATCGTTGCCTTATTCAACATCTCCAGCGAAGCTTATCAAGCCTTTTCTGAATTGAAAGCTTACTCGCAGACAACAGATGCTTTGGTGGCACAAGCCGTTTTGGTTAAAAAGGAAAATGGTCTGATTATCCCAGCAGAAAGCACCGACTTTACCGCCAATACGGTCGAAGGCACATGGACGGGCGGCCTCATTGGTTCGCTGGTCGGCATCCTCGGCGGTCCTATCGGTGTTCTGTTGGGTGGAGCTACTGGCGCACTCATCGGCAGTGATGTAGGCACTGCCCAAACATTGGGAGAGGGGGCGTTGCTAGAAAATACAGCCAAAAAACTGGATAACGGCAGTACTGCGATCATTATTTTGGCGCAAGAATCCAACGAAGCTGTATTGGATGCTTTCTTCCACCGTTTCAAAACCGTTATTCTCCGACAAGATGTAGCCGTTGCCCAACAGGACGTATTGGCAGCAATAGAAGCGCAGGAAGAAGTGGCACGTCAGGCACACGAAGCTTGGAAAAAACAGCGCAAAGCCGAGCGCAAAGAGAAAGTGGAAGCCTTCAAGGCCGACATCAAACAAAAATTCGACAAATTGGCAGCCAAGTTGAAATAACACTGCCACCAACCCAAGGTATGTAACCGCTCAAATTTTCCGTTTCGGATGCATGCCAAACCGGTTTGAGGCTACCTGAAAATCTATTTTTCAGGTAGCCTCTCCCTTTTTCATGCCCCGAGACCTTTGCAAAGGTCTCAACCTATGTTATTGCAAAGGTCTCGGCCTTTTTATAATTGGATTTTAGATCGATCCAATAGGTTCAATACGCTTCTAAGTTTGCGTTTCAGACGGCCTCAATGTTTGACAAACCTGTTTTAACGCTGCCATGCGCTGCGCAAATATTCGATACAGTCGGTCAGGGCGTAAAACGGGGCGTTGCCGTGATTGGCGTTGGGGTAGAGGGTAAAGCGGACATCCGCGCCGAGGTGGTGCAAAGTGCCGGCAAGAATTTTGGCTTGTGCAACCATGCCGCGGCTGGTTTGGTCGGGGCGGTTGTTTTTGCCCTCATGTTCGCCTGCGCCGAGGCGGATGCCGATTCCTTGCGGCAAAGTGTCGGGCAGCCAATCGAGTACGCGGCGGTCTTGCCACCAGATAGACGGCGAAACCAGCAAATAATGGCGGAATCGTTCGGGGCGGGTGAACAGGGAATAGAGGCCGTACAAGGCGCCGAACGAATGGCCGAAGACGGCTTGGTTTTGGGTATCGATGCGGTATTTGCTGTTGAGCAGGGCGGAGAGTTCGTCATCGATAAAGCGGCTGAAGCGGTCGGCTTGGCCGTATTGTTTGCGTTCGGATTCGGGCGCGTTGCCGGGCAGCGGCGGCGTGTAGTCGAGGGCGCGTTGGCTTAAGTCGCGGATGGTGCCGCCGGTGTAGCCGATGCCGATAATCAGGCAGGCGGCATGGCTTTTGGTGATGGGGTTGATGAGCAGGGATTGCGCCATATTGAGGATGGCGGGGAAAAAGGCATCTCCGTCAAGAATATACAGCACAGGATAGCCGCCTGCCGGACGCTCGCCGAGTGCCGCGGCTTGAATGCGGTAGGTGCGGCCGGTGTGTGCGGAAGTAAGGGCGGTTTCTTCGGCTTGCAGCAGGGTGGCGGCTTGCCAGTTAGGACGGATGGACATGATGGGGTGCTTTAATCAATGGTTGCTTAAGGGAAAAGGCCGTCTGAATAATGGTTTTCAGACGGCCTTATTGTACGGATTTCTGCCTTTTTAACAATACGCGCGATTAGCGTACGTCAACGTAGGAGCTGCTGTGCAGTTCGCGTAGGAGGTTGGTGGTCGCCTGTTGCGCTTTTTGTTGGGACAGGTATTGGCGGACGGCATTTTGTTGGCGCTCTTCAGGCGTACCTGCTTCGCGGACGTCGTTCAGCTTGATGATGTGCCAGCCGAATTGGGTGCGGACAGGGGCGCTGATTTGGCCGGGTTTGAGTTTGTGGACGGCTTCTTCAAATGGGGCAACCATCATGCCGTCGGCAAACCAGCCCAAATCGCCGCCATTGCCGGCGCTGCTGTCTTGCGAGTATTGGCGTGCCAAACCGCCGAAATCTGCGCCGCTGCGGGCTTGTGAGTAGATTTTGCGGATGGTGCTTTCTGCGCCGACGGCGGCGTTATCGTTGTCGGCTTTAATGAGGATGTGTTGGGCATGGTATTGGCGCACAGGGTCTGCTTCAGGCAGGGTTACGCCTTGTTGTTTGGCCTGCTCGATGTAACGTGCCACTTCGGAGTCGTTGACGCGGCTGTTTTGCATGATGGCTTGTTGGCGCACTTTTTCAACAATAATGCTGTCGGCGATGTCTTGACGGACAGCGGCAGACGGGTTTTTGATGTTGGGGTTGTGCGCGATAACGGCTTCGATTTCGCTATCGGTCGCTTGGATGTTGCGGCGTTTGCCTGCTTGGAGGATCAGGGATTGATTGATCATTTGTGCCAAAACTTGTTGGCGCAGCTCGTTGTCGTCCATTTGTGTGCCTTTAGGCATGGTTTGACGCGCTTGCGCTACGGCTTGTGCTACTTGGCGGTGGGTAATGACTTCGTTGTCGACAACCGCGGCAATGCCGTCTGAAAGATGTACGCCGCTTTGTACGGCAGGCATGGTAGTGGCGCTGACGACTGGAGTTTTGTTGGCACGCGCTTTGGTCGCTTTGGCTTTAGGAGCGGCGTGTGCGCCTACTGCGAGAGTGAGTGCGGCGACGAGAATCAGGGGTTTGAAGTTCATTGTTTGACTACCTCGTTGGTTTTGCTGTAACCGGGGATGGCTAAGCGGAGTTTTTCGAATGGGTTGTTGCCGATATTGCTCAAGTCTTTGAGTTGGAGGTTGAAGAATACGGCGTTTTTGTGGCTGTTTTCGCCGGTAACATAGCGTTGGCCGACCAAGCTTGCGCTCCAGCAGCCGCAGTTGCTTTTGTATTCTGCACCGATGAGCATTTCCAGCGGTTTTTTGGCTTCGATTTCGTAATTGTAACGGGCAACGGCGTACAGGTTTTTACTCAACGGCCATTGGGCGGCAAGGTCGACTTGGCTGAGCCTGTCGTAGAAATAGTCGCCGTTGGCTTGCAGATAAATGCGCTCGTTGCGTCCGTATTTGTAGCGCGCGCTTAAGACTTTGCCGGGTTCGGGGTTGTAGGTAATCCCTGCGGCGTAGCTTTCGGCACGGCTTAGGTTTTGGTTGTAGTGGATATCCAAATCAATGCGGGTGCTCGGGGTAAGGTTGCCGTGTGCAAAGGCTACCCAGTCGGATTGGCTGCGCGGATAATTGCTGACGTTGCCGTCAGGCAGGACGTTGTCGTTTTTGAAGTAAAACTTCTGGCCGATACCTGCACGGAAGAGTTCCGCACCGGTGTTGGGGTTGAGGATACGGCTTTGTGTGGCCAGCGTCAGGCTGTTGGCCGAATTGATGCGGTCGTTGCCCGAATACAGGTTTTCGCGGAACAGCTGCGAATAGGTAAAGCTGTTTTCAGAGCTGTCGAAATTAGGCAGGTCGTTTTGGGACTTGGTCGGAATGTAGTTGTAAAACAGGCGCGGTTCAAGCGTTTGCAGGTATTCCCCGCCGAAGAGCCGGGCCCTGCGCTCGAAAGTCAGGCCGCTGTCGACGTTGATAATCGGCAGGACGCGGCTGACATTGCGGCTGCTTTGGCCGTTGAAGCTGTTGAGGCTGTAATAAGTGGCGTGTACGCCGACTTTAGGTCGAATGTAGCCCCATTGGTTGTGGAAGTCCCATTTAACGCTCGGGTAGAGCACCACGCGGCTGCCGTCTTGCTTGGTATCGTGATCAAAACGGGTAAATTGGCCGAACACGTTGAGTTGCGCTTTGCCGAGATGGCTTTGCCAACGGCCGGTCAGACGGGGCATGATGGCATAAGGCTCGTCTTTATAACCGTCTTGGTTGGCCAGCGTTTGATATTTTTGTACGCGCAACGAGCCGTCGAAGCTGCCGCCCAACAGTTTGTCGCTGTAATTGAGCCATGCCTGACGGTCGAGGTTGACGTTGCGTGCGATGTCTTCGCGGCCGTAGAAGTCGCGGTAGTAATCGTCGTCGGAAACTTGGTTGTAGTTGATGCCGCCGCTGATTTTGCTGTTCAGCTGCTGCTGGTGTTTCCATTTAAACTGGTAGCGGTTGTTGTAGACGCTTTTTTGGTCGTTGAGCATCCAGTCGCCATCGACTTCGCCGCTGTAATTCGGTTGCAGATAACGGACTTGGCCGCCCAGTTGCACGCCGCGTTTGCTGATAATGCCCGGGCGGATGGTGGCATCCAAATTCGGCGCAAGGTTGAAATAGTAGGGCAGGCTCAGCTCAAGGCCGTCTGAACCTGTGGCAATGGTCGGAACGAGCAGGCCACTTTTGCGGTTGCCGTTGATGGGGAAGTCCGCCCAAGGCGTGTAGAGGACGGGTACACCGCCGAATACCAGCGAAGCGTGTTTGGCCACGCCGATACCTGTCGACTCATCGGCTTCAATGCTTTGCGCTTGGATATACCAGCTGGCATCGCCGGGTGAACAGGTGTTGAATTTGGTATTGATGAGCTTGTAGAGGCCTTTGCCTTTGAGTTCGGCTTTTTCGCTGACACTTTGAAGGCGGCGGCCGCCTTGTTCGGTATTGAGGCGTACGGCAGTGCCGGAACCGGTTTGGTCTTTGAGGTTGTAAACCAATTGATCGCCGGATACGGTCGAACCGTTTTGATACAGGGTGAAGCGGTCGCCGGCGGTAACGGTATCGGTGGCTTGGTCGTATTGCGCCCAATCGGCATTGAGAACATCGGCATTGCGCTCGACAATGACGTCGCCTTCGGCACGGACGCCGACTTGGGTCTGACCTTCTATTTTATCGGCGTTGACGCGGGTGTAATCGGCAGGCAGTGCAGGCTCGCCGCTGCGTTTGATTTCGGCGGTTTCGGCCGGCTTGGCATCTTCGTGGTCGCAAAACAGGCAAGTGCTGCCCAAGGAAAGCGGATCGGCTTCGCTTTGGCTGGTTTTTACCGGTTTGGATGCGGCGGTGTGGGCAGGGGTATAGTCTTCCGCCTGCGGAACAGAAGCATCTTCCGCGCGTACGGCTGTTGCGCCAAAGCCCATAATTAAGGCGAGTACCAAGGGTTTGAGTGAAAATAAACGAGCCAAAATCGCCCCTTAAATCGGTTTGCCAGTTAGAATAGCGGTTATTGTAACCTGAAATTCTGCGATACCGCTATGCAACGACAAACCGAATTACAAAACTGGCTGGAGTCTGTTTATCCGAACCAGCCGTTCGAATTGAGCTTTGCGGCAGCCGATGCCGACTTCCGCCGCTATTTCCGCGCGACGTTTTCAGACGGCCAAACCGTTATCTGTATGGACGCGCCTCCTGAGAAGATGAGTGTTGCGCCTTATTTGAAAGTGCAAAAACTGTTTAACATGGTCAATGTGCCGCAAGTGCTTCATGTGGATGAAGCGTTGGGCTTTATGGTGTTGAACGATTTGGGCAATACCACATTCCTGACCGCCATGAATCAGGAAAACAGCGAAACCGCCCACAAAGCCCTGCTGCTCGAAGCCATCGACGAACTGATCGAACTGCAAAAGGCCAGTCAGCCCGGCAAACTGCCGGAATACGACCGCGAAGTCATGCTGCGCGAGATTAACTTGTTCCCCGAATGGTTTGTGGCCAAAGAATTGGGCCGCGAGCTGACCTTCAAGCAACGCCAGTTGTGGCAGCAAACCGTCGATACTTTGCTGCCGCCCCTGTTGGCACAACCTAAAGTGTATGTCCACCGCGACTTTATCGTCCGCAATCTGATGCTGGCAAAAGGCCGCCCGGGCGTGTTGGACTTCCAAGACGCGCTTTACGGCCCGATTTCCTATGATTTGGTATCGCTGCTGCGCGATGCATTTATCGAATGGGAAGAAGAATTTGTATTGGACTTGGTCATCCGTTACTGGGAAAAAGCACGCGCTGCCCAGTTGCCTGTGCCTGCCGAGTTTGACGAGTTCTACCGCTGGTTTGAATGGATGGGCGTACAACGCCATTTGAAAGTAGCCGGTATTTTTGCCCGTCTGTACTACCGTGACGGCAAAGACAAATACCGCCCTGAAATCCCGCGCTTCTTGAACTACTTGCGCCGCGTATCCCGCCGTTACAACGATTTGGCTCCGCTGTATGCATTGCTGGTCGAATTGGTCGGTGATGACGAATTGGAAACAGGCTATACCTTCTAAGCTTGGTTTTTTAAGATTTGATTCCATTTTTCAGACGGCCTGATCAACAAAAGGCCGTCTGAAACCTTTACAGAACACATAAACATGACTTACATGATTTACCCCAAAACCTACGACGTGATTGTCGTCGGTGGCGGCCATGCCGGTACCGAAGCCGCACTTGCCGCCGCACGCATGGGTGCGCAAACCCTGCTGCTTTCACACAACATCGAAACCCTCGGCCAAATGTCGTGCAATCCCTCCATCGGCGGTATCGGCAAAGGCCACCTCGTGCGCGAACTCGACGCATTAGGCGGCGCAATGGCGTTGGCAACCGACAAATCCGGTATCCAGTTCCGCCGCTTGAATGCCAGCAAAGGCGCGGCAGTGCGAGCCACGCGCGCGCAGGCAGACCGTATCCTATATAAAGCCGCCATCCGTGAAATGTTGGAAAACCAAGAAAACCTCGATCTTTTCCAACAAGCCGTCGAAGACGTAACGCTTGATGGCGAACGCATCAGCGGCGTGGTTACCGCGATGGGCGTGGAGTTTAAAGCACGCGCCGTCGTACTGACCGCAGGCACGTTTTTGTCCGGCAAAATCCACATCGGTTTGGAAAACTACGAAGGCGGCCGCGCCGGCGACCCAGCCGCCAAATCCTTGGGCGGCCGCTTGCGCGAATTGAACCTGCCTCAAGGCCGTCTGAAAACCGGCACGCCTCCGCGTATCGACGGACGCACGATTGACTTCTCCCAACTGACCGAACAGCCCGGCGACACACCCGTTCCTGTAATGTCTGTACGCGGCAGCGCCGATATGCACCCGCGCCAAGTGTCCTGCTGGATTACGCATACCAACACGCAAACCCACGACATCATCCGCTCAGGCTTCGACCGCAGCCCAATGTTTACCGGCAAAATTGAAGGCGTGGGTCCGCGTTATTGTCCGTCTATCGAAGACAAAATCAACCGCTTCGCCGACAAAGACAGCCACCAGATTTTCCTCGAACCCGAAGGTCTGACCACGCACGAATACTATCCAAACGGTATCTCCACCAGCCTGCCGTTCGACATTCAAATCGCCCTCGTGCGCAGCATGAAAGGTCTCGAAAACGCCCATATCCTGCGCCCCGGCTACGCCATCGAATACGACTACTTCGATCCGCGCAACCTCAAAGCCAGCCTCGAAACCAAAACCATCCAAGGCCTCTTCTTCGCCGGACAAATCAACGGCACCACCGGCTACGAAGAAGCCGCCGCGCAAGGCTTGCTCGCTGGCGCAAATGCCGTGCAATACATCCGCGAACAAGACCCGCTCCTGCTGCGCCGCGAACAAGCCTATCTCGGCGTATTGGTGGACGACCTCATCACCAAAGGTGTGAACGAGCCTTACCGAATGTTCACCAGCCGCGCCGAATACCGCCTGCAACTCAGGGAAGACAACGCCGACATGCGCCTGACCGAAGACGGCTACAAAATCGGCTTGGTGGGTGAAGAACAATGGCGCATGTTCAACGAAAAACGCGAAGCCATCGAACGCGAAATCCAACGTTTGAAAACAACGTGGTACACGCCGCAAAAACTCGCCGAAGAAGAGCAGCTGCGCGTATTCGGCCAAAAACTCAGCCGCGAAGCCAACCTGCACGACCTCCTGCGCCGCCCGAACCTCGACTACGCCGCGCTGATGACCCTGCCCGACGCACAACCTGAAACCGCACTTGCCGACAGCGTGGTCGAACAAGTCGAAATCCAAGTCAAATACCAAGGCTATATCGACCGCCAAAACGAAGAAATCGACAGCCGCCGCGACATCGAAACCTTAAAGCTGCCCGAGGATATCGATTACAGCAAAGTCAAAGGTTTGTCGGCAGAAGTGCAGCAAAAGCTCAACCAGCACAAACCCGAAACCGTCGGCCAAGCCAGCCGCATCTCCGGCGTAACGCCTGCCGCCGTCGCATTACTGATGGTGCATTTGAAACGTGGATTTAAAGATGCCAAGTAAGGTTTAATCCGAATAAAGGCCGTCTGAAAGTTTCAGACGGCCTTTTTGATCATTTTTAATTACTTAAAAGAATAAAAACATAAAAACTGATGACAGAGTAAAATACGTTACACAAAACCTATGACAGACAAAGGGATAATATGGAAACTCAAGCTTTAGAAAAAACTTTTGCTACACATGACGAATTTAACCGTAAGCCGATAGCCGAAAACATCATCAGGCTGCTTACCTCAGATATCGACCTTTCCCCTATGGTCATCGACGGTGGCTGGGGAACGGGCAAAACCGAATTTTGCAAAAAGCTGATTCGGCTTATGCAGGAGCAACATCGCGATTATCAGCCCGTCTATATTGACGCCTTCCGTTCAGACCACAGCGGAGAGCCTCTGCTGGCATTGCTTGCCGAAATCATCAAAGCCTGTACGCCTGAAGATACTGGCGAGCAGCCGTCTGAACAGCGCAAAAATATTACGAGGAAAGTCGCAAGAGCAGTAGGATTCGCGATGAAAACCGTTGCTAAAGCAGCGGTTGGTCATGTCCTAAAGCAAAAATGGGAAGATTTAGAGGAGGGAATGAGCCAAATTACAAATGATGGGCAAGAAGCAAAAAATGCTGCGGCAACTGTAGCTGGTGTTGCCACCACACTTGCCAGTCATTCCATTGATGCAACTATTGATGCAACCGTCGAAGCCTTATTGAAAGAGCAAATTGAAGCAGAAAAAAATCTGGAAACGCTTAAAGCCTGCCTAAAAGAATTGGCAGCGGGCAAACCGATTATCCTGTTTATCGACGAACTCGACCGTTGCCGCCCTGATTACGCCGTCGATATGCTGGAAGTTATCAAGCATGTCTTTGATATTGAAAACGTCAAAGTCGTGCTGGTTACGAATACCAAGCAACTGTGCGCGGCGATTAATCATCGGTATGGCGCAGAGGTGGATGCGCAGAAATATTTAGATAAGTTTTTGAAGTATAGCTTTGCCTTGCCGGATCAGGTTGTGGCTCAAACGGAGCAAGATCGAGTTTTGGTTTCAATTCATCATTTTAAGAGGTTAATAAAAGGTAGTGATATAGAAGGGGTCTTATTTAATGCGCATAGAGTTGTGGATTGTATAAGTGAAATGATTAAACGGAATAATTTATCGCTTAGGGAGACGGAACGATTAGTCCGATTTTTGGAGATGTATCACTCTTTGGGTCATGGGTTTGGGTTTAGGAATAAAACATTTCACCTATATCTACGTGTGGTTGGTGTATTTATCTTCTGCTTTTATCCAAGGTTAATGGATGATATCAATAAAAATCGAACTGATGCTGGAGAATTTGCTCAATTGTTTAATCTTCAATCTTGGCCAGATATGCTAGATGATCCTTATGACCCTAAAGGAATAGTAGATATGATTGCTGTGATGCTAATTTTAAATAGTAAAATCGAAGATCCTCGCTTTACGTTACTAGAATTTAATGAAAAGCACTATTGGCAGACTCTGATAGATAGATATTTTGGTAGTGAAGCAATAAATTGGGGCTTATCTGTTTTGAAAAATACTTTTCAAGTCCTCAGTTTTGAACAAACGCCACAATAAAACAAAAGGCCGTCTGAAACCCAAAAATCAGGTTTCAGACGGCCTTTTATCATTTTAATAAACCGATAATTGTCCTATCGAGGCCGTCTGAATTTCAATACGCCAAGCTCGGAGACAAAGCCGTTTAGGGGGATGTCGTGGGGTTCGGTCGGCAGTGTGTCGGTCAGTTGGCAGCCGAAGCCTACGCCCAGGGTTTGGGTTTGCAGGCGGTATTTCGTGGCGGAGAGGGTGGCGTCGTAATAGCCGCCGGCTTGTCCGAGGCGGTAGCCGCGTTTATCGATGCCGACGATGGGGACCAGCAGTAGGCTGAGTTGGTGGACGCGGATTTTCTTGCCGGTAAATTGTGGGACGCTCAATTTGGCGCGGCCGCGTTTGCGTTCTTGTTTGGCGCCGTCGGCAGGGTAGGGGGTAAACCACATCCGCCGTGTGTTCGGTTCGATATAGGGCAGGTAGAGTTTTGCGCCGCGTTTTTGTGCGGCACGGACAAAGCCGTCCAATCGCAATTCCTTGCCCATCGGCCAATACACGCCGATTTTCCGTCCTTTTTTGATGTAGGGCTTGAGCAGGCGGTTGATGGTTTCGGTGGCGGCGTTGCGCTCGTCTGCGCTCATTTGGGCGCGTGCGCGGCGGAACTGTTTGCGTAATGCCGATTTTTCGGGATTCCTCATTTTCAGACGGCCTTTCGGGATTGCGGTAGAATGTTGCGATTATAACGATTTTGTTAACATTCAAACAGGACGCACACGATGTGGCACATTGTCGCCATCGGCTATCTTTTTGTTGCCGTGATGTTTTCCGCCGCGCAGCCGAGTATTGCGCGCGCGTTGATTTATTTGGTTTTTTGGGCAGTGTTGCCCACTGTGTTCACGGTCTTCGTCATGACCATCCGCCGCCGCAACCGCCTGATGAAACGGCAGGAGCAGGCGGAGTTTGAAGCGGCTCGCCAAAAGGCGGTACAGGCGGATGAAAAACAGGACGGAAAGGTATAAAATCCCTTTTCAGACGGCCTCTTATCCGCTATAATCCGTCAGTTTTCCATTTCGGAAACACTCTTTTATTTTTTAAAACTTATGCCCACTTTCGCCGAAGGGTGCTTGACAATAGGCGCCGCCTATCAAGTTCTATGCGATTGAATGTGTGCTCTTTAACCCTTTCAAGGAAATAACATGTCTCAAATTACTATGCGTCAGATGATTGAAGCCGGTGTTCACTTCGGTCACCAAACCCGTTTCTGGAACCCGAAAATGGCTCAATACATTTTCGGTGCGCGCAACAAAATCCATATCGTAAACTTGGAAAAAACCCTGCCGATGTTCCAAGAGGCGCAAGAAGCCGTACGTCGTCTGGTTGCCAACAAAGGTACAGTATTGTTCGTAGGTACCAAACGCCAAGCCCGCGACATCATCCGCGAAGAAGCTACCCGTGCCGGTATGCCTTTCGTTGATTACCGCTGGTTGGGTGGTATGCTGACTAACTACAAAACCGTTAAGCAATCCATCAAACGCCTGGAAGAAAAAAACTGCTGCCCTGGAAAACGCTGCTGAAGGCGGTTTCAACAAAAAAGAAATTCTGGAAATGCAACGCGACGTTGAAAAACTGGAACGTTCTTTGGGCGGTATCAAAAACATGAAAGGCCTGCCTGACGCGATTTTCGTTATCGATACCGGCTACCAAAAAGGTACTCTGGTTGAGGCTGAAAAACTGGGCATCCCTGTTATCGCTGTAGTCGATACCAACAACAGCCCTGACGGCGTGAAATACGTTATCCCTGGTAACGATGACTCCGCTAAAGCTATCCGCCTGTACTGCCGCGGCATCGCTGACGCAGTTTTGGAAGGCAAAAACCAAGCGCTGCAAGAAACTGTAGCCGCTGCCCAAGAAGCTGCTGCCGAGTAATTCGGTACACAGAAGAGGGGCGTTATGCCCCTTTTCTCAAATCCCGTTCTGAAATCCGTTTCAGACGGCCACTATTTCCAAACACGGCAATGGCCGTGTTCCCAAAAATCTAGGAGATTCAAAATGGCAGAAATTACTGCAAAAATGGTTGCCGACCTGCGCGCCGCTACCGGCCTGGGCATGATGGAATGCAAAAAAGCCTTGGTTGAAGCTGAAGGCAACTTCGACAAAGCCGAAGAAATCCTGCGTATTAAATCTGGTGCGAAAGCCGGTAAACTGGCTGGCCGTACTGCTGCCGAAGGCGTATTGGCTTATGCAATCAACGGCAATGTCGGCGCATTGGTTGAAGTAAACTGCGAAACCGACTTCGTTGCTAAAGACGCCGGCTTCGTAGAATTTGCCAACTTCGTTGCTAAAACTGCTGCCGAGAAAAAACCGGCTTCTGTTGAAGAACTGAGCGAACTGGTTGAAGTAGAACGTAAAGCCATCATCGCTAAATTGGGCGAGAACATGTCTGTTCGCCGCTTCCAAGTGATCGACACTGCCAACCAACTGGTTGCCTACATCCACGGTGCTTTGGCTACTGAAGGCGTATTGGTTGAGTACAAAGGCTCTGAAGACGTAGCACGCAAAATCGGTATGCACATCGTTGCCGCTAAACCACAATGCGTAAGCGAAGCCGAAGTAGATGCTGAAACCGTTGAAAAAGAACGCCACATCTACACTGAACAAGCTATCGCTTCCGGCAAACCTGCCGACATCGCCGCTAAAATGGTTGAAGGCCGTATCCGCAAATTCTTGGCTGAAATCACTCTGAACGGCCAAGCGTTCGTGATGAACCCTGACCAAACTGTTGCCCAATTCGCTAAAGAAAACGGCACTGAAGTGGTTAGCTTCGTACGCTACAAAGTAGGCGACGGTATCGAGAAAGCCGTTGTTGACTACGCAGCCGAAGTTGCTGCCGCTGCTAAAGTGTAAGGCACTTATGAAAAAGAAAGCACCTAGATTCCAAACGAATCAGGGTGCTTTTTTTTGAGAAAACCGTTTACGGTACCTATTTTAAGACGACCGAATATAAAGGCCGTCTGAAAACAAAACAATAATAAACCGACACACCCTATCATTAATATTCCGACCGTTTGAAAATTCAGACGGCCCGAACTCCGACCGACGACATTCAAGAAAGCAAGGTATCCCATGACACAGCAAATCAAATACAAACGCGTATTACTGAAACTCTCCGGCGAATCCCTGATGGGCTCTGATCCATTCGGCATCAATCACGATACCATCGTTCAAACCGTCGGCGAAATTGCCGAAATCGTGAGAATGGGCGTGCAAGTCGGTATCGTTGTCGGCGGCGGTAACATTTTCCGCGGCGTATCTGCACAAGCGGGTAGCATGGACCGCGCCACTGCCGACTACATGGGCATGATGGCAACCGTCATGAACGCGTTGGCACTCAAAGATGCATTTGAAACCTTGGGCATCAAAGCGCGCGTACAATCCGCACTGTCTATGCAGCAAATCGCTGAAACTTACGCCCGTCCTAAAGCCATTCAATATTTGGAAGAAGGCAAAGTCGTGATTTTCGCCGCCGGTACCGGTAACCCATTCTTCACGACCGACACTGCCGCCGCATTGCGCGGTGCGGAAATGAACTGCGACGTGATGCTCAAAGCGACCAACGTTGACGGCGTGTACACCGCAGACCCGAAAAAAGACCCATCTGCAACACGCTACGAAACCATTACTTTTGATGAAGCCTTGTTGAAAAACCTCAAAGTGATGGACGCCACCGCTTTCGCCCTCTGCCGCGAACGCAAGCTCAATATTGTAGTATTCGGCATTGCTAAAGAAGGCTCGCTCAAACGCGTGGTAACCGGCGAAAACGAGGGTACACTGGTTCACTGCTAATCATTGAAAGGCCGTCTGAAACAGCCGAACGGGATACATTCGGCTTTCAGACGGCCTTTTATTTTCAGTTGGTTGCGCGGGTATTGGTTCATGGGTTGAAAAGGTTAAGAACCTGCTTGACCATAATGCCCAACCGACAATTCGACAACAAAAGGATATCCCATGAATATCACCGTCTTGGCTGTCGGCACGAAAATGCCGCGTTGGGTCGATGAGGCCGTCGGCGAGTACGCCAAACGCTTCGGGCGCGATGTCAATTATGCGCTGAAAGAAATCAAGCCGGAAAAACGAGGCGCGGGTGTGAATGCGGCTCAGGGTATGGCGGCTGAAGAAAAACGCCTGCTGGAAGCCATACCGCAGGGCGCGTTTTTGGTGGTATTGGACGAGCGCGGCAAAGCGCCGACTTCGGTCGAATTGGCACAACATTTGAAAAGCTGGCAGCAAAATGGCGAACACGTCTGCTTTATTATCGGCGGCGCAGACGGCATGACCGACCGTTTGAAACAGCAGGCAAACATGATGATGCGCCTTTCCAGCCTGACCTTGCCGCACGGCATGGTGCGCGTTTTGCTGACCGAGCAGCTTTATCGCGCCGTTTCGATTTTGCACAACCATCCGTATCATCGGGAATAATCTGTTTTGATTGCTGGGATAAGACGGTAATGCCGCCTTATCGGTTAAAAGCGGGGTTGAACCTGTTTTCAGACGGCCTGATTTTTCCGCATGAATCCTTTATAATCGTTTCTTTGATAAATCAACATCTTTCGGGAGAACCCAAATGTCCGATTTCCGTCAAGACTTCCTCAAATTCGCTTTGGCACAAAACGTGTTGAAATTCGGCGAATTTACAACTAAGGCCGGCCGTCAGTCGCCTTATTTTTTCAATGCCGGTTTGTTTAATGACGGCGCATCGACTTTGCAGCTGGCGAAGTTTTACGCCGAAGCCATTATTGCCAGCGGCGTGAAGTTCGATATGCTGTTCGGCCCGGCCTATAAAGGCATTATTTTGGCGGCGGCAACAGCGATGATGTTGGCGGAAAAAGGCGTAAACGTACCGTTTGCCTACAACCGCAAAGAAGCCAAAGACCACGGCGAGGGGGGTGTGTTGGTGGGCGCGCCTTTGAAAGGCCGCGTGCTGATTATCGATGATGTGATTTCCGCTGGTACATCCGTGCGCGAGTCGGTCAAACTGATTGAGGCCGAAGGCGCAACGCCTGCCGCAGTGGCCATTGCGCTCGACCGCATGGAAAAAGGTACGGGCGAATTGTCGGCGGTGCAGGAAGTCGAAAAACAATACGGCCTGCCGGTGGTTTCGATTGCCAACCTGAACGACTTGTTCACGCTCTTGCAAAACAATGCCGAATTTGGCGGCTTCTTCGAGCCGGTCAAAGCCTATCGCGAACGTTACGGCGCGGTTTAAACCATAACATCATGCTCAGGTCGTCTGAAACAGTTTTCAGACGGCCTGAAGCATTGGCTAAAATATATTTTTGATTCAATACACTTACGGAAATACTCATGCCTGCTTGTTCTTGTCCTCATTGTAAAACACCGCATTGGGTGAAAGATGCCCAGTTGAACGTGGCGCAGGGTTTCGTGGTCTGCACGCGTTGTTCGGGGATGTTTAAGGCCAAGGATTATCTGTCGGGCAACCTGCCGGCCGATCCGGTCCATCTGCCTGTGGCGGTAACGGATGTGCGCCTCGTGCATAACATCGGCGCGCAAATCCTCAAGCATTCCAAACTCTCGCGCAAAGAAATTTCCGATTTGCTCAACAGTGCGCTTAAGGAAGAGCCTAAGGCGGAAGAGCAGGCGGCGGTCAAAACGCGCAAGGACGGTTTCAACTGGACGTTGGCATCGCTGATTGCGCTGACGGTTTTGATTATGCAACTCTTTTATCTTGCCCTGCTATGAGTACCATCGCCCATTTTGTCGCCAGCTTTCGTGAGGCCGCGCCCTATATCCAATATTTGCGCGGCAAAACCATGGTGGTCGGCGTGACCGACAGCCTGTTGGAAGGCGAAACCTTGATTCGTTTGGCCGCAGATTTGAATCTGTTGGCCAGCTTGGGCTTGCGTTTGGTCTTGGTGCACGGTTCGCGGCATTTGCTTGATAAATTGGCTTCGGGTCGGAATTTTGTTCCGAAATACAGCGGCAGTCGACGGATTACCGATGAAGCGACTTTGATGGAAGTGAAGCAAGTGGCGGGAATTATCCGCAGCGATGTGGAAGCCGCCTTGTTCAGCAGTGTATCTGCACAACAACGGAGCAAGCCGCCGGTTATCGCGTGCGGCAACTTTATTACCGCTCGTCCGTTGGGCGTTATCGACGGCGTGGACATGGGCTATACCGGTACCGTCCGCAAAATCGACGCAGAAGAAATCCGTTTGCGTTTGGATAGCGGCGCGGTGGTGCTTATCAGCCCTTTGGGACATTCGTACAGCGGCAAAACCTTCAACCTGAGTATGTGCGAAACCGCTCAGGAAGTGGCCATGGCTTTGCAGGCGGAGAAACTGGTTTTCTTGACCGAAGAAGCCGGTATCCGTCGTGCCGACGGCTCGTTGGCCAATACTTTGTCTGTCGGCGAAGTGCAGGAGCTGATACGTGACAATCCGGATGCACCTGCCGATTTACTCCATGCGGCGGTAGGCGCGTTGGAAAACGGCGTATCGCGGGTGCAGATTCTCAACGGCCGTGAAGACGGCAGCCTGCTGCGCGAGCTGTTTACCCGTGAGGGCAGCGGTACCTCGATTGCCCGTGAGCCGTTTGTTTCCATCCGTCAGGCACGCAGCGACGACATTCCGCACATCATCGCCTTAATCCGTCCGTTGGCGGAACAAGGCATCTTGTTACACCGCAGCCGCGAGTATTTGGAAAACCATATTTCCAGTTTTTCCGTATTGGAACACGATCAAAACATTTACGGCTGCGTGGCGCTGAAAACCTTTTCCGAACCGGACTGCGGCGAATTGGCCTGCCTGGTGGTGTCGCCCGAAGCGCGCGATGGCGGCTACGGCGAATTGCTGTTGGAACATCTGTTTCAAAAAGCACGCGCCTTAAATATTAAAACGCTCTTCGCCTTATCCACGCACACGGGCGAATGGTTTGTCGAACGGGGCTTTCAGACGGCCTCAGCCGATGACCTGCCTGCCGAACGCCGGCAGGAATACAATGCCAACGGCCGCAATTCCAAAGTATTTGTTTATGACTTGCAGGCCGTCTGAAAACTTCAATCCTATTATCCGTTTTTAAAAATTACTCAAATCTTATGTTGAAAATCATCTCTGCCAACGTCAACGGCATCCGCTCCGCCTATAAAAAAGGTTTTTATGAATACATCGCCGCTTCTGGTGCCGACATCGTCTGCGTGCAGGAACTGAAAGCTCAAGAAGCCGACCTGTCAGACGATATGAAAAATCCGCACGGTATGCACGGCTACTGGCATTGCGCCGAAAAGCGCGGTTACAGCGGCGTGGCGGTGTACAGCAAACGCAAGCCCGACAATGTGCAAATCGGCATGGGCATTGAAGAATTTGACAGGGAAGGCCGTTTTGTCCGTTGCGATTTCGGCAATTTGTCGGTAATTTCGCTGTATCTGCCCAGCGGCAGCAGTGCGGAAGAGCGCCAACAAGTGAAATACCGCTTTTTGGACGCGTTCTATCCCATGCTCGAAGCCATGAAAAACGAAGGGCGCGACATCGTCGTCTGCGGTGACTGGAACATTGCCCACCAAAACATCGACTTGAAAAACTGGAAGGGCAATCAGAAAAATTCGGGCTTCTTGCCTGAAGAGCGCGAATGGATAGGCAAAGTCATCCACAAGCTCGGTTGGACGGATATGTGGCGCACACTTTATCCCGATGTGCCGGGCTATACCTGGTGGAGCAACCGCGGACAAGCGTATGCGAAAGATGTCGGGTGGCGCATCGATTATCAGATGGTTACGCCGGAGTTGGCCGCCAAAGCCGTTTCCGCACATGTTTATAAAGACGAGAAATTCTCGGATCACGCCCCTTTAGTTGTGGAGTATGACTATGTTGCCGAATAAGGTTTTTGGTAAATATGATTGGAATATAAACGGCAAAACCGGCGTAGGCGCAGCGTGGGTCGTAGCGGCATTTGTGCTGCCTATGCTGGTGTGGGCGGTGTTTATGCTGGCGCGGATGTCCGGCTGGGTTGCGCCGACCAAGGCCAATCCGACATGGGCGTTGGTGTGGCTGCTGTTTTCACTGCCTTGCCTGCTGATTGCGGCCAAGTGCTTTGCTTGGAAGGGCTGGCGGCTGATTGCCAACATCGTACTTTGCCTGGCGACTTGTGCCATCCTCAGCGTGCCTGCCGCATTGCTGATTGCGTTTACACTCAACGACTTGCTCAAATAGGCCGTCTGAAATGCAGAGCTTCGAACTCGAAGAAATGGCACTGTTTCTGATACGCGATGCAGATGAAGCGGAAATGTGGATAGACCGCTGGGCGGTCAGCTATCCGATTGTTCAAACTGCCGAAGCCGATAGTCGGCAAACCATTTCCGAATGGCAACACGCTATTCAGACGGCCTTCGACCATATCGTCAGCAGAAATATTGCCGTCGTGGCTCATGGTGTTGGTGTGTCCGCATTTTTGGCATGGCTGTATCAAGCCGACATCCTGACGCAAAAACGCCTGACCAATATTATTTTGGTCTCGCCGAGTCCCGAGGCTTTTCCCGAAGACGAAATCCATACGTTCCAACGCGTCCGTTGCCCTTGCCGTACGGCGTTGGTCATCGCCGAAACAAACGGTACGCCACGCGATTGGGCGCAAGAACAGGCCGACCGCTGGCAGGCGCGCCTGCTTCAATCGCCGCATTCCGGCCGGTTAAACGGCGCGCTCGGAGGCTGGCAATGGGGCATGAAGCTGATGCAGGAAATGTTGTTGAGTAAGTAGTGTAGCAGTATCTATTAATATTAATAAACGAAGGCCGTCTGAAACCGATATGTGTTTCAGACGGCCTTTGTTTGCAAATATCATGTTAAATATAATTAAAAGAAACTATTCTCATTTCTTTTATGGGGCAATATAATTCGGTTGTTTCGTTAAATTGAGTATAAAATGCAAATACCATTTCATTTAGCTTTATTACCCACGCTGATTATCGCTTCCTTCCCTGTTGCTGCCGCCGATACGCAGGATAATGGTGAACATTACACCGCCACCCTGCCCACTGTTTCCGTGGTCGGACAGTCCGACACCAGCGTACTCAAAGGCTACATCAACTACGACGAAGCCGCCGTTACCCGCAACGGCCAGCTCATTAAGGAAACGCCACAAACTGTCGATACGCTCAACATCCAGAAAAACAAAAACTACGGCACGAACGATTTGAGTTCCATCCTCGAAGGCAACGCCGGCATCGACGCTGCCTACGATATGCGCGGCGAAAGCATTTTCCTGCGCGGTTTTCAAGCTGATGCATCCGATATTTACCGCGACGGCGTACGCGAAAGCGGGCAGGTCCGCCGCAGCACCGCCAACATCGAGCGCGTGGAAATTCTGAAAGGCCCGTCTTCCGTGCTTTACGGCCGCACCAACGGCGGTGGCGTCATCAACATGGTCAGCAAATACGCCAACTTCAAACAAAGCCGCAACATCGGAGCGGTTTACGGCTCGTGGGCAAACCGCAGCTTGAATATGGACATCAACGAAGTGCTGAACAAAAACGTCGCCATCCGCCTTACCGGCGAAGTCGGGCGCGCCAATTCGTTCCGCAGCGGCATAGACAGCAAAAACGTCATGGTTTCGCCCAGCATTACCGTCAAACTCGACAACGGCTTGAAATGGACGGGGCAATACACCTACGACAATGTGGAGCGCACGCCCGACCGCAGCCCGACCAAGTCCGTGTACGACCGCTTCGGACTGCCTTACCGCATGGGTTTTGCCCACCCGAACGATTTTGTGAAAGACAAGCTGCAAGTTTGGCGTTCCGACCTTGAATACGCCTTCAATGACAAATGGCGCGCCCAATGGCAGCTTGCCCACCGCACGGCGGCGCAGGATTTCGACCATTTTCATGCAGGCAGCGAAAACGGCAGCCGAATCAAACGCAACTACGCCTGGCAGCAAACCGACAACAAAACCCTGTCGTCCAATTTCACGCTCAACGGCGACTACAACATCGGCCGTTTTGAAAACCACCTGACCGTAGGCATGGATTACAGCCGCGAACACCGCAACCCGACATTGGGTTACAGCCGCGCCTTTACTGCCTCCATCGACCCTTACGACCGCGCAAGCTGGCCGGCTTCGGGTAGATTGCAGCCCGTCCTCACCCAAAACCGCCACAAAGCCGACTCCTACGGCATCTTTGTGCAAAACATCTTCTCCGCCACGCCCGATTTGAAATTCGTCCTCGGCGGCCGTTACGACAAGTACACCTTCAATTCAGAAAACAAACTCACCGGTAGCAGCCGCCAATACAGCGGTCACTCATTCAGCCCCAACATCGGCGCAGTGTGGAACGTAACGCCCGCCCACACGCTCTACGCCTCGTATAACAAAGGCTTCGCACCTTATGGCGGACGCGGCTATTTGAGCATCGATACGTCGTCTTCCGCCGTGTTCAACGCCGACCCTGAGTACACCCGCCAATACGAAACCGGTGTCAAAAGCAGTTGGCTGGACGACCGCCTCAGCACCACATTGTCCGCCTACCAAATCGAACGCTTCAATATCCGCTACCGTCCCGACGCGCAAAATGATCCCTACACTTGGGCTGTCGGCGGCAAACACCGTTCGCGCGGCGTGGAGCTGTCAGCCATCGGACAAATCATCCCCAAAAAACTCTACCTGCGCGGATCGTTGGGCGTGATGCAGGCAAAAGTGGTTGAAGACAAGGAAAATCCCGACCGAGTGGGCATTCATTTGGACAATACCAGCAACGTTACCGGCAACCTGTTCTTCCGTTACACGCCAACCGAAAACCTCTACGGCGAAATCGGCGTAACCGGTACGGGCAAACGCTACGGCTACGATTCAAGAAACAAAGAAGTGACCACGCTTCCCGGTTTTGCCCGAGTTGATGCCATGCTCGGCTGGAACCATAAAAACGTCAACGTTACCTTTGCCGCAGCCAATCTGCTCAATCAAAAATATTGGCGTTCGGACGCCATGCCGGGTAATCCGCGCGGCTATACCGCCCGGGTAAATTACCGTTTCTGATGAAACCAGGCAAAGGCCGTCTGAAAATAAGGCTATGATCTAAGCCATATTTCAGACGGCCTTTTATAAAGGTTGAAATAAAACTAAACACATTTTTTCACTCAAATCGAACACACCTCCAACAAAATGCCATAAAATCCGCCCATTGATTTGAATGTAAAGAGATACCTATGAAACTGAAAACCTTAGCCTTGACTTCATTGACCCTGTTGGCACTGGCTGCTTGCGGCAAACAGGCGGAAACCAGTGTTCCGGCAGACAGCGCCCAAAGCAGCACATCCGCCCCGGCAGCCCCTGCCGCATTGACCGAAGGTGTCAATTACACCGTCTTGTCCAACCCGATTCCGCAACAGCAGGCCGGCAAAATCGAAGTATTGGAATTCTTCGGCTACTTCTGCCCGCATTGCGCCCATTTGGAGCCGGTTTTGAGCGAACACATCAAAACGTTTAAGACGATACCTATATGCGCCGGGAGCATGTCGTGTGGGGTGATGAAATGAAACCTTTGGCACGTTTGGCGGCCGCAGTGGAAATGGCCGGTGAATCAGATAAAGCCAACAGCCATATTTTCGATGCGATGGTTAACCAAAAAATCAACTTGGCCGATACCGATACCCTGAAAAAATGGCTGTCCGAACAAACAGCGTTTGACGGCAAAAAAGTATTGGCTGCATTTGAAGCGCCTGAAAGCCAAGCGCGTGCGGCTCAAATGGAAGAATTGACCAATAAATTCCAAATCAGCGGCACACCGACCGTGATCGTCGGCGGCAAATACCAAGTTGAATTTAAAGACTGGCAGTCCGGCATGACCACGATTGACCAGTTGGTGGACAAAGTACGCGAAGAGCAGAAAAAACCGCAATAAGTTGAGGATTGAATGAGCAAGGATTTCGCGCTCCTTCCACTTCGTTTTCCTTTACTATGCTGAAAGATCCAAACAATGTGTGATTACTGTTCTGACCTGCAACCTACCGTTCGTATTAGGGTTCCGAGAGAATTATCGCAAATGTTACTGCGAGCCTCTGATCGTTTAGCAGACGGCACGCTTATCGATATTACCCCAGCCTACGACAAAGTTTATGGTCCCAGCCTTGATGTTGCCAAAACCATCGCTAACAGCGGTTACATTACCCATACAGATTCTCAGGGTAATCGTGACATATATGGTTGGAACGATTTCGTGGTGCATTATTTTCAATGTACGCACTGCAATGCCGTTTTCAGGCTTGGTGCCGAAACCTACCATGGTAGTGGTGGCCAATGGGAAATGCTGGAAGAGGCAACGATACGCTATGAAAATTCTTAAAAGGAATAGATTTCATAGTTATTATGTGAACAGTAATTCTTGCTAGAGTAAAAAAAACGCCGTCTGAAACTTTTCAGACGGCGTTTTCTGTCAAATTAGCTTACAAACCCGGGAACATGCCTTTCATTCCCTTCATGCCTTTGGCCAAACGCATCAGTTTGCCCAAACCGTTGCCGCTGAACATTTTCATCATTTGTTGCATTTGTTCAAACTGTTTGAGCAATTTGTTCACTTCCTGCACGGTCGTACCCGCACCCATTGCAATACGGCGTTTGCGGCTGGCTTTGAGCAGGGCGGGGTTGGCGCGTTCTTTAGGGGTCATCGAGTTGATGATGGCTTCCACTTTGCCCATCGCTTTTTCAGCCGTGCCTTCGGGGATTTGTTTCGATATTTGACCCAGTTCGCCCGGCATTTTCGACATCAGGTTTTCCAAGCCGCCCATATTGCGCATCTGCTGGATTTGTTCTTTAAAGTCGTTGAGGTCGAAGCCTTTGCCTTTTTGCAGCTTTTTCGCCATTTTGGCGGCGGCTTCTTCATCAATGCCTTTTTGAACATCTTCAATCAGGGTCAATACGTCGCCCATGCCGAGGATACGGCTGGCAAGACGGTCGGGATGGAAAGGCTCGAGGCCGTTGATTTTCTCGCCGACACCGATAAATTTAATCGGTTTGCCAGTCACATGGCGTACGGACAATGCCGCACCGCCGCGCGAATCGCCGTCCATCTTGGTCAATACGACGCCGGTCAGCGGCAGGGCTTCATTAAATGCCTGAGCAGTGTTCACCGCATCCTGACCCAACATGGCATCGATGACGAATAAAGTTTCAACCGGGTTGACCGCAGCATGAAGCGCTTTGATTTCGTTCATCATCTCTTCATCGATTGCCAAACGGCCGGCGGTATCGACCATCAAGACATCGTAAAAATGTTTTTTGGCGTAATCGACGGCGGCAGTTGCAATCTCAACCGGTTTTTGGTTGGTATCGGATGGGAAAAAGTCCACGCCGACCTGTTCGGCCAACAGACGCAGCTGTTCAATCGCGGCAGGGCGGTAAACGTCGGCAGATACCACTAAGACTTTTTTCTTCTGATCGTTTTTCAGCAGGCGGGCGAGTTTGCCGACGGTTGTTGTCTTACCGGCACCCTGCAAACCGGCCATTAAAACAATGGCAGGCGGTGAAACCGACAAATCCAGCGTTTTGTTTTCCTTGCCCATCAATTCGACTAAGGCTTGGTTAACCACACCAATAAAGGCTTGGTCAGGCGTCAGGCTGCCGACGACTTCTTGGCCAAGGGCCTGTTCTTTGACTGTGTTGACGAATTCTTTAACGACGGGCAATGCAACGTCGGCTTCCAGCAGGGCAAGACGAACCTCGCGCAAGGCTTCTTTAATATTGTCTTCGGTCAGCGTTGATTGGCCGCGAATATTTTTAAGTACCTTGCTGAAGCGGTTGGTCAGGTTGTCTAACATACTTATCCTTGATAATGAGAATAGCTGCCCAATACAGGGCATTCTTTGTTAAAATAAAATTCGGATTATTTTACACGATAGTCCGAAGTTATGCTTCAAGAACACAAACACGACACCAAGGCCGTCTGAAACCCTGCCGGGTGTCTGTCAAGTGTTCACATGTCTATTGAGAAAGATATTTATGCCGATTGTCTTAATCTGCCTTATGCTGGTGTATGCCGGATTGGGCGCATTTTCCTGGTTGCAACATAAAAAGCACAATAATAAGTCTTACCCGCTGAAAACCGAGCTGCTGATTTTGAGCGGCGCATTATTGGTACATGGCGCAGCATTGATGTTCCCAGTATTGCAGGATAGGGTATTGATTACCGGTTTTGGCTATTCGCTCAGTCTGATAGTCTGGCTGATGCTGATGATGTACTGCTTGGGCAGCTTCTTTTATTGTCTGCGCGGAGTGCAACTCTTATTGTATCCCTGCGCCGCATTGACCTTATTATTGGGTTTCCTCTTCCCAGGGGATTTTTCAGGTCGTCAAATCGTAGACTTATTGCCGCTGTCGCACATCGCATCATCATTGCTCGCATACGGACTATTTGGCATCGTTACCTTATTTGCCATCCTGATCCTTTTGCTCGACCGCAATCTGCACAAACGCCGTTTTTCCGCATTGGTCAGCTTCTTGCCGCCATTATTGAGTTTGGAAAAACTTATGTTCCAAGGTATGTGGGCAGGTTTCGTTTTATTGACCTATTCTGTAATCAGCGGTACGTTTTTTGCAGAAACCATTTTCGGCAAGCCGATGACCTTCACGCATAAAACCATCTTCAGTATTATGTCGTGGCTGATTTATGGCGCATTATTGTTGAAACACAGCATGACCGCATGGCGCGGCAAAAAAGCCGCCGTTTGGACTATTGTCGGATTTGTCAGTCTGATTTTTGCCTATGTGGGCAGTAAATTTGTCCTAGAAATTGTCCTTCAACGTATTGGATAAATAGAAATCATAAAAAAGGCCGTCTGAAAGAGCATATCAGACGGCCTTTGTTTTGTATTTTTTTGTATGTATGGATAGTGTAGAAAGGTTGCTGGAGTTTTTTTATAAAATAAAAACCCTGTTAAAACAGGGCGGTGATTAAATTTCTAGAAATAATTTTGCGAAAGGTGTTGACTGGTTTTGT
>NZ_KV792679.1:0-23185 GCF_001808255.1 Neisseria sp. HMSC15G01 | reverse complement strand
CGGTTTGCTACGTTCAAATTTTTCCTTAGCCATGGCAATATCCTATAATCTAAGCTTTTTGAAAATAAAGGGTAATAATGAGATGGTGCCCATGGGCAGATTTGAACTGCCGACCTCTCCCTTACCAAGGGAGTGCTCTACCCCTGAGCTACATGGGCGAAATTGTTTGGAGCGGGTGAAGGGAATCGAACCCTCACCGTAAGCTTGGAAGGCTTCTGCTCTACCATTGAGCTACACCCGCATACTCACTTTTTGCTCCAAGTAAGAATTTTTGGTGGAGGGAGAAGGATTCGAACCTTCGAAGCTCGCGCAACAGATTTACAGTCTGCCCCCTTTGACCGCTCGGGAATCCCTCCAAAAGAGAACGCTAGTTTATTGGCAACTCAGATTTCCGTCAAGATTTTTTTTCATTTATTTCTTTAAAAACATCCAAGTTTTTGCTTTTAAACACTATTTATTTAAACTGAATGATTTTTTCGTACTTAGCCATCAGTTCTTCGTGCGTTTCAGGATGCTCTTCATCGATCAAGATACAGTCGACAGGACATACCTGTTGGCACTGAGGCTCATCGTAATGGCCTACACATTGCGTACACAAATTTGGATTGATTTCGTAAATTTCTTCACCTTGCGAAATGGCATCATTAGGGCATTCCGGTTCGCACACATCGCAGTTAATGCACTCATCTGTAATAAAGAGCGACATTTCTATTTCCTTTTTTCTTAAATTATCAAAACCGATTGGGCGCGGATTATAGCACAAATGACGTCGGAACAATCCGTTTAAAAGAATGTTTTACACCTTGGGAATGATTCTCAAATTCTATACTATTCAGCAACTTGCGAATAGAGCGATAATTCAAACCTACTCATTCCCGCCTTTCCTTCCCGATAAATTTCCAGCCAATCCGGTTTTTCAGGCAACTTCCCTGCTTCAATATAGACCATTGCCCCATTTTTCAAGTGGCTTTGCAATCGGATAAACAGATTTTGCCAATCTTCCCATGCAAACGGCGGATCAAGAAACACAACATCAAATTTTTCAGACGGCCTTGTCAGATAAGCCATGCCGTCTGAACACACAATTTCCACCTGTTTCAAACCTAATTCACAGATATTTTTCTGAAGCGTTTGAACAGTTTGGCGGTGGTTATCGACCATTAGCACTTTTGCCGCATTACGAGAAGCAGCCTCCATTCCTAAAGCACCGCTACCGCTGAATAAATCTAATACCGTTTTGCCGGTTAAATCCTGACCCAACCAATTAAATAGTTTTTCACGCACGCTGTCAGGCGTCGGGCGCAGACCATCTGCAGATAAAAATGTTAGCTTTCGTCCCCTGCATTGCCCACCGATGATACGTACTTGATTGCTGTGTTTGGAATGTTTGTTGTTTGCCATAATTCTTAAAAGATGCCGAGTTTTCAGACGGCCTTAATTATATAGTGAAACTGCTATCAAGCCGTATTTCACTCTATTCTTTTAGAAACAAAAAGGCCGTCTGCAAATCATTTTTCAGACGGCCTTTACTATTTCATTAACAAATTATTCCTTCGGTGCAGGCGGTTCAATTTGCTCTTTCCAACCACATTCTTTTTGCGGGCAGACTTTCTCCACGCCCCAGCGTTTGGTGGTTTTGATGGTCAAAACCGGCCACGCGCATTTTGGACAGGTTTCTGCAATGGGTGGGTTCCATGTCGCGTAGTTGCAATCCGGATAAGTGCTGCAACTGTAAAACAGTTTGCCGTAGCGGGATTTGCGCTCGACGAGGTTGCCTTTTTTGCATTGTGGGCACTGGACGCCGGTGTCTTTGGGTTTTTCCAGCGGCTCGACGTGTTTGCATTTGGGGTAGTTGGCGCAGCCGATGAATTTGCTGCCGGTGCGGCTGTATTTGTACAACAACCGTCCGCCACATTTGGGGCATTCGCGCCCGTCGAGTTCGGCTTGTTCTGCTTCAGCTTTGGCGATGCGCTCGGCGGCCTCTTCGGCGGTTTCGTTGACGTTGCGCGTGTAGCTGCACTCTGGATAACCAGCGCAGGCGACGAAACGGCCCATTTTGCCAAACTTGATTTGCAGTTTGTGTTCGCCGCATTTGGGGCAGGTTTCGTCGAGTTCCTGCGTGGTGAATTTGGCACGTTCGATACCTTCTTTTTCTTCCACTTGTTTGATAAATGGTTTCCAGAATTTATCCATCACGGGAATCCATTGGCGTTTGCCATTGGCAATCTCGTCAAGCTGGTCTTCGAGTTTGGCGGTAAAGTGGTAATCGACGTATTGGGCGAAGTGTTCGGTCAGGAATTTATTGACGATGTCGCCTGTGTCGGTGGGCATGAAGCGTTTTTGCTCAAGGGTAACGTATTCGCGGTCTTTGAGCGTGGAAATAATACTGGCGTAGGTGGAGGGACGGCCAATGCCGTATTCTTCGAGGGCTTTAACCAGCGTGGCTTCGTTGTAGCGCGGCGGCGGAGTGGTAAAGTGTTGTTCGCCGTAAAGTTTGTCTACAGGCAGTTTGTCGCCTTCGCTCATTTCGGGCAGTTTTTTGCTGTCTTCGCTCTCTTCGTCATCGCTGCTTTCTTCATACACGCTCAAAAAGCCTGCGAAAGTCTGCACTTGTCCGGTTACGCGGAATACGCCCTTACCAACGGTAATATCGACGGTGGTTTGGTCGAATTTGGCGGGCGTCATCTGACAGGCGACGGTGCGCTGCCAAATCATTTGATAGAGTTTGAACTGGTCTGCGCTCAGGAAGGGTTTGACGCTTTCGGGCGTGCGGTACACGGAAGTCGGACGGATGGCTTCGTGCGCTTCTTGGGCGTTTTTGGATTTGGTTTTGTACTGCTTGGCCGAACTTGGCAGATATTCTTTGCCGATTTTGTTTTCGATGTAATGGCGGATTTCGGTTAACGCTTCATCGGCCAAATTCACGCTGTCGGTACGCATATAGGTAATCAGACCGATGGCGCCCTGCCCTACGTCTATACCTTCATAAAGTTGCTGAGCGGTACGCATGGTGCGGTCGGTGGTGAAGCCGAGTTTGCGCACGGCATCCTGCTGCATGGTAGATGTGGTGAACGGCGCGGCGGGATTGCGGCTGCGCTTTTTCTTTTCAATGGCGGTAACGACGGCCTCTTTGCCTTCGAGTTCTTTCAATACGTCGGCTTGCGCGGCTTCGTTCGGCAGGTCGAATTGTTCGAGTTTCGCGCCGTTGTATTGGGCGAGTTTGGCGGTAAACTTGCTGCGGCCTTTGTGGCTGTCGAGATGTACCGTCCAATATTCCTGCGCTTCAAACGCGCGGATTTCATTTTCGCGCTCGCAAATCAGGCGCAAAGCGGGACTTTGTACACGGCCTGCGCTCAAACCGCGTCGGATTTTTTTCCACAACAATGGCGAGAGGTTGAAACCGACCAAATAGTCCAAAGCTCGGCGGGCTTGTTGCGCATCGACCAAGTCCATTTCGATTTCGCGCGGATTGGCGACGGCGTCGAGCACGGCGTTTTTGGTGATTTCGTGGAACACGACACGCTGCGGCTTGATGTTTTTCAGGCCGCGTTTGGATTTGAGGATTTCATAAAGATGCCATGAGATGGCTTCGCCTTCCCTATCCGGGTCGGTTGCGAGGTAGATGTTTTCGGCTTCTTTGGCACCGGCGACGATGGCATCGACGTGTTTGCTGTTGCGGCTGATCAGCTGGTACTTCATGGCAAAGCCGTTGTCGGGATCTACTGCTCCGCTTTTGGGTACCAAGTCGCGGACATGACCGTAAGACGCCAAGATTTCAAAATCACCTCCCAGATATTTTTTCAGGGTTTTGGCTTTGGACGGGGATTCGACGATTAATAGGTTTTTCGCCATTGTTGTTCTCTTTTGGATGTATTGGGTTTATGTTTCAGACGGCCTTTATTATTAAGGCCGTCTGAAACAAGGTTTTAGTGCATCACGTTTTGTCCGGTCAACGCACTCATCAAGTCGTCGCCTATCAGGACGGATAGCTCGCTCTTGTGCATCCATAACACCAGCAATACCAACACTTTGGCGGTATCGAGGGTGATTTCGTCCGATGGAATGTGCATCAGGGCGTGAATGACGATTTCGCGTTGCTCATAAGTAATTGCGTGCTCGGCAACCAAATACTGCATCAAGCCCATGACTTCCTGCGGCAGGTTTTCAGCTTCTTCACGGCAGAATACGCGCAGGGAGTCGCTGTTAAACGGCTCGGCATAGAATTCGGACGTATTGAACAAGACTTCCATCATCATCAATGTATTGCCGATTTCCGTAGCATCAAAACCCGCATCTTCCAAGAGGCGACCCAAATCCTCCGGAGGCGGACAATTGTCGAAATCTTGGAAGTGTTCGATTAAATAGGCAATGACTTCGGTCATGCTGGTTCCTTAAATATAGATAATTTATGCTTTGACACGCTGATAACGGCCGCCCGGTAAGGCGGCAACAATACCGTCAAGTTCGTATTCCAAAAGCTGTGCGTACACGTCTGCCGCTGCCGTATTGGTTTGTTGCGCCAAAATATCGGGGTGTATCGGGTCGTAACCCATTGCTTCCAATAAAGCGCTTGTTGATGGGGCGGCAGATAGGTTTTCAGACGGCCTTTGCGGTTCATCCGCTATTGTTTTTTGTTGCAGATGTTTGGTTCGATCGTTTTTCAGTTTTACCGTCTTATTTATAGAATATGATGGAACAGGCGTATTTTGCAATAGCTGCGGACACTCATGGAGAATATCGTCCAGACATTCCACCAGTTTTGCCCCGTCTTTAATCAGCTTGTGACAGCCTTTGCTGTGCGGATTGTCTATCGAACCGGGCACCGCCATCACTTCGCGCCCCATCTCCGCCGCCAACTTGGCGGTAATCAATGAGCCGGATTCCAATGCCGCTTCAACCACCAAGGTCAGCTGCGATAACGCGGCAATCAGACGGTTGCGGCGCGGAAAGTTGCCTGCAAACGGACGCGTGTCCAAAGGGAACTCGCTGACAATCAATCCTTTTTCAGCAATTTCATAAGCAAGGTTTTTATTGGACGGCGGATAAATGCGGTCTATACCGGTTCCCCAGACGGCGATGGTGCCGCCATCTGCCTGCAATGCCCCCTGATGGGCGGCGGTATCGATACCCGAAGCCATACCCGATACGACGGGAATGCCTTTTTCGCTCAACGCCCTGCCGAAATCTTTGGCAATCCGCATTGCCTGCGGCGTGGCATGGCGGCTGCCGACAATCGCGGCAGAAGATGTGTGCAACAACTCTGCATTGCCGCGTAAAAACAAAACCGGCGGCGCGGTAATACCTTGTGTCAGCATTTCGGGGAAATCATCATCTTGCAGCAGCAACAGACGGCAACCGTCCTGCATTTCCCATTTTAAAGCGGCTTCAGCTGACTGCTGCGCCAAAGCCCGTTTGTCTGCATTACGCCACGACTCGACTGCCTGTTTATGGCGCACCAACGCGGCAATTGTATCTGCCGGCGCATTCAAGGCAGCTTGTGCGCTACCGAATTGCTGCAACAGCACCAAAAAACTTTCTGCGCCGATATAGGGCGTAAATGCCAGTTGCAACCAAGCAAAACGCTCGTTTTCCGTCATCAATCTGTTCCCTTTTCGTAATGTTTTTTCAGACGGCCCGAAGTAAATAAAGGCCGTCTGAATATTTTATTAATATAAAGCTTTAGTTACCCATCACAGTAACTTTCTCAGAACATCATTTTTATCCAATATACGATTAATCAGATATTCATCATCAGGTTTTAAGTTATCCATTAGCTCATCTACAACGGCCATACGGCTACGTAGAAATTTCAAAAGCTCCGGATTTGGGTTTTCTTTATTGTATTCATCATAGCGAGCCTGAACTAAAGACTGCTGACTTTGGCCTAAAATCTCTAAAGCTACTTCATAATCAAAATGTCCTAACATTGGATAACTCCTTTTCAAAAGTACATCTTTACATTAAAGCATATTTACATCTTTATGTTTTAGCCATTACTGCTGCATTTCATTTTGAATTGCCTGAATGACAAAATCTTTCAAAGAAATACCATGTTGAGCACAATAATTTTTCAATTCTTGATGCATCGATTCAGACATAATCAATGTATAGTGTTTTTCCGACTCAGTTGTAATCTGAGCAGTTTTGCCGACTTTCGTATTCTTTCGGCTTAAAAGGCAAAATAACAATGCCGAGCCATATCATTATTTTTATAAAGTATTGCTTGCCTAAGCAAACCGTCAAATGACGATGCCGTCTGAAAAACCTGATGGCTTTCAGACGGCCTCTATTGTGTTTGAACCGATATTGCGCTTATTCTTCGGATTTGTCGGCGCTGCGGCGCGATACGCTGATACCGAGTTGTTTGAGTTTGCGGTAAAGGTGTGTACGCTCCAAACCGACCTTTTGCGCCACGCGGCTCATATTTTGGCCTTCTTGGGCGATGTGGTACTCAAAGTAGCGGCGCTCGACTTCTTCCCTCAATTCGCGCAAAGGCATATTGAAATTGAAGCCACCGATGATTTCTGTCGCCGTCGCGTTTTCCTTCTGACCCAAAGCCACGGCAACAGCCTGATCGTCCACTTCTTTGCCGTCCGATTCCAACATGATGTTTTTCACTGTTTCGGCAAGCTGGTCGTAATTGCCCGGCCAATCGTATTGGCGCAAAACCACCAACGCGCTATCGCTGAATTTTACCGGCTGGATTTTTTGACTTTCGGCCAAATCGGTCATGATGCGGTTGATTAAAAAGACGATATCGTCCGGTTGGCTGCGCAAAGAAGGAACATTGATGCACTCTTTCAACAGCTCCGCCAGTCGGCCGGCAACGACGTCATCAGCGCTCTCACCGCGTTTAAAGCCGCATGAAGCAATCACACGGACATTGTAGCGGTCGGCTTTTTCAAGCAAGAAAGCAATGCCGTTTTGGATATTTTTGCTGTAACGGGCAATATCGCCGACATACAAAATACCGCCCGATGCTTTTTGCAACAACTCCAACGGCGTATCGACAATGTGTTCGACACGGTCGGTTGCCACCCAAGGCGTACCGCTTTTGTGCAGATAGCGGGCGACAATTTCAAACGGCGAGCCTGCCTCACCGGCCAACAACAGCGGGCGATTGTGTTTGGCGGCCGCTTCAATGCTGCCGTTCATTTCTTGAATAACCGGGCTGTTGCCCAGTTTGTCCAAAGTCATGCCGGAGGCCGTCTGAACTTCGCCATGTTTCAAGGCGCGTTCTACCGCAGACAAGAGTTTTTGCAGGGCAATCGGTTTTTCCAGAAAATCGAGCGCGCCGATTTTAGTGGCTTCAACCGCGGTGTCAATGCTGGCATGACCGCTCATCATAACAACAGGCATATTGAGTTGGCCGTTTTTCGCCCACTCTTTCAACAAAGTGATGCCGTCGCAATCGGGCATCCAAATGTCCAGCAACACCATGGCCGGACGCGTTTGATAACGCAATTGGCGCGCTTCTTCGGCATTTTCGGCTAAAGTGACGGTATAGCCTTCGTCTTGAAGGATTTCGGAGAGCAGGTCGCGGATGCCTACTTCATCATCTACAATCAAAATATCACTGCTTCGCATAAGTTTCTGCCATTTCCGGTAAAGCTATTTTGACGCACGCGCCGCCGCTGTTCTGATTGCTCAGGCTGATACGGCCGCCATGCTCCTCAATAATTTTTTTCACAACGGGCAAGCCCAGCCCCGTTCCTGTCGGTTTGTCGGTAACGTACGGCTCAAAAGCATTGTGCAGCATTTCTTTGCTGAAACTTTTACCGTTATTGCAGACGGTCAGGAAAACCTGTCCGCCTTCGCGCCCTGTTTCGACGTTTACTTGAGGCGCTTCGTCCGACTCTGCCGCTTCTGCGGCATTCTTAAATAGGTTATGCAACACTTGGCGCATCGTCGTCGTATCGGCAACAATCGGCAGGGCATCGGCGCTGAGCCGTGCATTAAACTTGCACGCGTCGGCCTCATATAATACCAATACTTCCGACACCAAACCGTTTAAATCTTGTTTTTCTAAATTCAGCGACGGCGCACGTGCATAGTTGCGGAACGCTTCGACCATTTCTTTCAACGCGGCAACCTGTTTGACGATAGTATCGGTTGAACGGCTGAGGATTTGGGCGTCTTGTTCATCAAGTTTATCATGCAATTTCCATGCCAATCTCTCGGCGGAAAGCTGGATAGGCGTGAGCGGATTGCGGATTTCGTGCGCCAACCGTTTCGCCACTTCGCCCCATGCGGCCTCTTTTTGCGCCCGTATCAAGACGGTAATGTCATCAATCACCATCACCACGCCGTTATCGTTGTCTTCCGGCAGAATGGTGGCCTTACCCAACAAGATTCGGGCATCGTCAGGCGCGGCATATTCGACTTGGACGGGTTTGTCGCTGTCGGCGGTTTCATTGATGGCGGCAAACACATCGGCTAACAGGGTTTGCTGCGGCGATTTGCCGTGCCATTGATGCCAGTTGCTACCCCACAAAGACACCAGCGAAACGCCCAAAATCTGTTCGGCAGCCTTGTTAAAGGTTTTCAGACGGCCATCGGCATCCAAAGTAATCACGCCCGTGGTCAAACTTTCCAACACGCATTCCAAATAATGGCGGGCGGCTTCTTCGCGCAAACGGTTGCGCTCGTCCGCCTCTTTGGCAATCGATAATTGCTCGGTCATGTGGTTGAACAACTGGGTCAAACGTCCGAACTCGTCATTGCGGAATACCGGCCGGGTCTGGCTGAAGTCGCCCTGAGCCACCGCCCGCGCGCCCTCTGCCAACGACAATACCGGTGCCACAAAACGGCGGGCAAAATACAAAGCCATCACCAGCGCCAAAAAAATGGCCAACAATGTTGCGACCAACAACGTGGACAGGAAAAAGGTTTGCAGGCCTTTTTTGGTATAACTCAGCTCGGCGTATTTGGCGCGGGCCGCTTCAATCAGCGTCGCGTCTTGGGCAACATCTTTCGGAATCGGCTGCCGAAAAAACAACGCATAATCCTGATTTTTATGCGTACCGATCAGCATCCAGCCTTGAGCATACAGCACGCCGCCGATGTTTTCCAAGCTACGCACCGAGCCGGTCTGCTCCAGTTGCTCCCATCCTTCTTTGTTAAGCTCAGGTTGATTTAGTTTCAAGGGATTGATGCTTTTCTCGGCTTTATGGGTAGTCGCGTTATAAAGCGCCAGCTGGGCAAAGTCGGCAGTAAGCGCGGATTTTGCCAGCGCTTGCCCTAAGTTGCCGTCCAGCGAAGCGGCGCTGATTAAGTCGATCTGCACCGGCGTGGCGTTGCTGACAGCGTTGTCCACCGCCAAGTTCAGCGCGGATTTGCTCAAATTTAAGCTGCGCTCTAGAGCCTCATGGGTATCGTTGCCAAACCAAGAATTAATCGTACCGTTAATAAACTGGGCGGAAATACCGAACAGAAACACGCCCGGCAATACGGCAACCAAAGTAAACATCCCCGACAGCCGACGCGCAATCTGCGAGCCGAACACGCTTTTGCTGTTGTCGCGCATCAAAAGCACGACATAGCGTACCAACACCGCCGCCAACACCAGCAACAGCAAGCCACACAAAGCAACAATCCACCAGAAGTAATCGGACAATACGCTGCTGCTACCCGTTGCAACAGTCAAACCGTATAGCAAAACAACGGAAAATACGGCGGCAATCAGAAGAAAGCGGCGCATGGCTTACTCCTGCGAAACCGACAAGGACTTCCAACCGGAATCCAAATGCCAGTTTTTAGACGTCAGGGCATTGATTTGGAACGGTTTGGGCAGCTTGGCGGTTGTCAGCAGCAGGCGGATTTCAGCCTTCGTATCTTTGGCGGCCACATCACTCAGCGCGCCTTTGGACAAAAACCTTCCAATTCGCGACCGCGCCCACTGCGCGCAAGGCAGTTTCAAGCGTGTCGTACTCGGTAGAAAACGTACCGACGGTAACGCGATAACGGTTGGTCAGCGGATGGAAGGACAATTTGTATTGAATCGTGCTGTCGTTGTTGAGCAGCTGGTCGAACTTGAATTTATAAGACGACATGGACGGCGCTGACAGCTGCCAACTCAAATTAAAATGCAGGGGGACGCCCTGTTTGAGTGCTTCTTTAAGCTGGTCGGGCAGGTCGGTGCGGAAACGGCTGCTGACAGAAAGCTGTCCGGCATGGGTCAGCTTTGCCTCGGCACGGGTCGCACTGATCCCCTCGCCCGCCGCATTCAACGACACGGCGAGCAAGAGCGGTACAATCAGCGTTTTACTGCTTTTTAATAAGCGCGTAATAAAAGCCATCTTGATGTTTGTTCGGTAAAAGCACATGCGATTCGATCAACTCGGCATCGGCATGGCGGTTAAGGAATTTTTGCAACTGACCGTCGTTTTCTTCGACAAAGACCGAGCAGGTAGCCAGCAACATCCTGCCGTTTTTCGTCAGGGTCTGCCACAGCGCGTCTAATAATGCTTCCTGTTGGCGTGCGGTTTTGACGGCATCGGTCGGTCGGCGCAGCCATTTGACGTCGGGGTTGCGGCGCGCCACGCCCGAAGCGGTACACGGCACATCGGCCAAAACAGCGTCAAAGGCCTTGCCATCATACCACGCTGTCAAGTCCTGCGCATCGGCACAAGTCAAAGAGGCCGTTTGAAAGCCTAAACGGTCAAGATTGCTCTTCACCCTGTTCAGACGGCCCTCATCTATATCCAAAGCGGTAACATGACAATCTGCCAGTTCCAAGATATGACCCGTCTTACCGCCCGGCGCTGCACAGGCATCGAGAATGCGTTCGCCGTCTTTCGGGTTCAATAAATAGGCAGCACGTTGCGCACCAAAATCCTGCACCGATACCAGGCCGTCTGAAAAACCGGGCAGGCGGCTTACCGGCACGGCTTCTTCCATCATCACGGCGTATTCGTCCAAAGCCCTGGCCGCAATACCTTCCGCAGCCAGTTTTTCCAAATAGCTTTCGGCATTGCCGTGTTGGCGGTTGACGCGCAAAGTCATCGGCGGATGAGATTGCAGCGCAGTGGTAATGTTGTGCCAATGTTTCGGATAATGGTTTCTCAAGTAAGCCACCCACCACAGAGGCAAATTGTGTTTCGCCACATCGTCTTTTTTGCAGGAAGCCGCGAGTTTGTCACGTTCACGTAAAAAGCGGCGCAAAATCGCGTTGGCAAACGAGCGGAACTGGCCGCGGCCGATTTTGGCAATACTTTCCACCGCCTCATTGACCACGGCATGAGGGGCATTACGCGTGTAATGTAGTTGGTACATCGCCGCCAAAAGCAGGCTTTCGAGCTGCGGATTGTCAATCGGCTTCTTCAGCATTTGACCAAGCATGTGCTTCAAACTGCCCAAATAACGTTGGCAACCGTAGGCAATATCCTGCAACGCGCCGTGTTCCTGCGCCGTCAGCTGCGGATGCGCCGCACGGATTTCCGCCAAAACATCCTGAAGATTGCGCCCTTCGGCAACTGCGGCAACGCTGTCGGCGGCCAGTTTTTGGGCGAGGGACATACTCATATTTTTGCTTTCTGATTTATATTTGATTTCAAGTGTTCGGCGGATTTCAGACGGCCTGTTCGGCAGCCAGCAATGCCCGATAATATTCGGCATCTTTTTTGGAAAAACAGCAGAAGATGATTTTTTCCACTGCCGGACATCGCGGCAGGGTTTGTTTCAAACTCTCCAAAGCGATACGCGCGGCGGCTTCGGCCGGGAAGCGGTACACACCGGTGCTGATGCACGGAAAGGCGATGCTGTGGAGATCGTGTTTCTGGGCAAGCAGCAAGGAATTGGCGTAGGATTGTGCCAATTTGGCCTCTTCATTTTGTTTTCCGCCAAACCATACCGGCCCGACCGTGTGGATGACAAAACGTGCAGGCAAACGGTAGCCTTTGGTTATTTTGGCTTCGCCTGTGCGGCAACCGCCCAAAGTGCGGCACTCGTCCAGCAGCTCTTTGCCCGCGGCGCGGTGTATTGCACCGTCTACGCCGCCACCGCCCAACAGCGATGAATTGGCGGCATTGACAATCACATCGACTGCCAATCGGGTAATATCGCCCTCGACCACTTCAAAAACAGCCATTGTCTTCTTTCCTCTACGTTGATTTCCAGACTGTTACAAAACCGTTCCGACTTCAATCGTCCGACCTGCCGCAAATGCCTGTATGCTCATGCGTTTGCTGCCGGAAGGCTGCAATTCGGTGATGTTCAGCGCATTTTCACCGCACGCCACCAGCAGGCCGTCTGAAGTGCAAGACAACACTTCGCCTGCCTCACCCTGTTTGACCACGACTTCTGCACGCCAGATTTTCATCGGTTTGCCTTGATACTCGACCCACGCGGCAGGTACAGGGTTAAAGGCGCGGATTTTGCGTTCGATAATGTCCGCGCTTTCGTTCCAATCGATACGCGCTTCTTCTTTGCTTAATTTTTGGGCGTAGGTAACGCCTTCTTCAGGCTGTTTGACCGCGTTCAGACGGCCTTCCGCCTGCAGACGCTGTAAGTCGGCAACAATCGCTTCGGCACCCAAACCCATCAGTGCGTCATGCACTTCGTTGGCGGTATCCGTAGGTTGAATGGCGTAGCGGTGTTCGCTGACCACATCGCCGGTATCCAAGCCGATGTCCATCTGCATGATGCACACGCCGGTTTCGGCATCGCCGGCTTCAATCGCACGTTGAATCGGCGCTGCGCCGCGCCAACGGGGCAACAACGAAGCGTGGATATTAAGGCAGCCGTATTTGGGCGTATCCAACACATCCTGCGGCAAAATCAAGCCATACGCGGCCACCACCATCACATCCGCGCCCGTATCTTTGAGCATTTGCAGGGCTTCGGCGTTATTGCGCAACTTTTCCGGCTGCGCCACGGTCAAACCCAATTCCAAGGCAGCCTGTTTGACCGGCGATGCGGTCAACTGCATGCCGCGGCCTTTTGGGCGGTCGGGCTGGGTCAACACCAGCGGAATTTCAAAACCTGCGGCGGCGATGGCTTTCAAGGCGGCGGCGGCAAAATCGGGTGTACCGGCAAAGATAACTTTCATGTTGTGTCCTTGTGGAAATGGTTTGAATGGGCGCGTTGGGCAAACTGTTTCAGCTGAAAAGGCCGTCTGAAAGATTGAAAACCGAAGTCTGCCTTCTGTTTTGTCTTTTCAGACGGCCTTTAAGCGATGCTTAGGTCAGATGGTGTGTTTCTGACGTTTTTTCAGTTTGGTTTTGATGCGGCCTTGTTTCAGCTGCGACAGGTGTTCGACAAACACGATGCCCATCAGGTGGTCCAATTCGTGCTGCACGCAGATTGCCAGCAGGCCGTCTGCTTCCAGCGTGAATTTCTCGCCTTTTTCGTTCAAAGCTTCAACTTTGACGCGCTCGGCACGGGTTACGGTATCGTAAATGCCCGGCACGGACAGACAGCCTTCTTCGTAAGTCGTCTCGCCGTCTTTTTCGACAATGACGGGATTGATGAACACGCGCGGCTCGCTGCGGTCTTCGGTTAAATCCATCACGACGATGCGCTCGTGTACGTCGACCTGAGTGGCCGCCAAGCCGATACCGCGTGCTTCGTACATGGTTTCAAACATATCGGCAACCAATGTCTGGATGCGCTCATCGATTTTTTCAACAGGTTTGGCGACCGTGTGCAACCGTTCGTCAGGGTATTGGAGGATGTTCAGTAAAGCCATAATATTCTCGTTTTATAAAGCTGATGTGTGATTTTCATACAGATTTGGTTTCCGCCGCCACAATCTCCTGTCATGACAGCAACATTCAATGCTAAAATAACGCCGAAAAATGTTAAGATAGCGCGACGAAGGCCGTTCGTTATCGTATTGATGAATGGGCGGCAGTCTCGCAAACTCCAGCCTTCTCTGTTTATCATCTGAAGACAAACCGAATCGATTTCAAGGGGAACGGTTATGCAACAACGTATTATAACCCTGCTTTGCATGGCAGGCATGGCTATTTCTGCCCACACTCAGGCAGCTTCTTTAAAAATCCGCCCCAATGCGCCGCAACGCTACGTCGTTAAAAACGGCGATACCTTGTGGGGTATTTCCGGCAAATATCTGTACAGCCCATGGCAATGGAACCGCCTTTGGGGCGCCAACCGCAACGCCATCCGCAATCCACATCTGATCTATCCGGGTCAGGTGTTGGTTTTACGCTACGTCAACGGCCAGCCGCGACTGGGTTTTGAACACACTCAAACCCGTTCAGACGGCATTCCCGTGATCAAACTGCATCCGCGCGTACGCGAAACTTCCGGCTACGGTATTCCGACCGTCAACGTCAATCTCTATCGCATGTTCATGAAACATCCGCAGATTATCGCTCCAGAAGAAACCGCCAACACGCCGCGCCTGATTGCAGGCCCCGACAACCGCGTCCTCTACACGCAAGGCAACCGCGTGTACGCATACGGCCTGACCGAACCCGGCCGCTACCTGACCTACCGCGTCAATAAAAACATCACCGACCCGGAAACCGGCAAATTCCTCGGCCAAGAAGTCGTGTTCAGCGGCATCGCCAACACGCTGCCTTACACCGACTCCGCCTTGGAACACCGTACCCGCGCTTCTGACGAAAAACTCAAAAGCAACGAGTATTACACCCAAGTCAACAAAGTCATGAAGCTGCGCACCCAGTCCGCGCAACCTTTGGTTATCGAAGAAGCCGTTTCCGAAATCCGCAAAGACGACTATCTGCTGAAACTGCCCGAAGGCCTCGACAGCTTCAACGTGATGCCTCACGCCCCTGCCCGTCCGATTCAGGCCAAAGTCGTTTCCATCTTCGACGGCGTGGGCGAAGCCGGCCAGTTCCAAACCATTACTTTGGATAAAGGTGAACTCGACGGCTTGGACAAAGGCACGGTGGTCAGCCTCTACAAACGCGGCCGCCAAGTCCGTGTCAATCTGTCCAACAACCTGATTCGCAAGCCGAAAGACAAAGATACGGTTGAATTGGTTTCCATTCCGGCGGAAGAAATCGGTTTGGCAATGGTGTACCGCACATCCGACCATCTGGCCTCCGCCATTATTTTGGAAAGCCTGAACAGCGTTTCCATCGGCGATACCGCCTCCGAACCCGGCCGCGATTTGGACAATATGGCCGATGAAAAAACCATGGACAAACCGGCCGAAGACGAACAGGAAAGAGAAATCGAACTGGAAGTCCGCAGCTGATTGGGCTTTTTTAGCAACGATTCGATAAATAAAGGCTGTCTGAAAACCTGTTTTTCAGACGGCCTTTTGATTGCTGCCCATTAAATAAAATTGGTAACACGTTACTTAAAGCGCAAACAACACCTCATGTCTTCAGCTATTTATCGGCTATCCCCTTTTCTATCGTCTTCCCGTTCTGCCATTCCAATCAGCAATATGGAAACCCTAACACGCTATTTATTGCCTATTGATTGTTCCATCTATTCCTGCCAATCAAAAAGGCCGTCTGAAATGTTCAGACGGCCTTTTTATCCACCACTCAAATCCGATTATTTGAATTTGTAAGTGTATTGCAAGCCCAAGATGTCCGCTTTGTTTTTAAAGCGGGCAGAGGATACACCGCGGCTATCCACGTCGTTGCCGCTGGCTTTGCCGGTGCGGTAAACCGTGTCATTGATGTGGATATGGCTGTACGCCGCATCGATCACATGGTTTTTACCCAGTTGATATTTGGCACCGACGGAGAACCAGATACGGTTACCGTCAGGCAGGCTGTTCATGCGGTCTTCGGCGCTTTTAACCGGCGATTTGTCGAAAGCGATACCGGCACGCAGTTGCAATGGTTCGGTAACTTGGTAAGAGCCACCGAATGCGACTTTATAAGTGTTGCGCCAGTTAGGCGTAATGACGGTACGGTCGGATTGGCCGTTGACAACTTTTTTGGTGTTTTCAAACACCAGCTCGGCTTTGTTGAAGCGGCTGTGGCGTGTCCAAGTCACATCGCCGAACAAATTGGTTTTGTCGGTGGCGCGGTACATACCGTGAACAGACAAAGACTCAGGCGTAACGATTTTTACGCTGGCTTTTTCGTTCGGCACATAACCGCGTGCAGCCATTGCACCCAAATCCCAAGCGCGTTTTGCATATGCGCCGTCCGCTTCCCAATCGGCAGTGCCTTTCAGCGTATGCGATACTTTGGAACGATAGTTCACACCCACGCGTGCGCGGTCATTAATGTCCCACATCCACGCCAGTTGATAGCCGAAGCCCCAATCGTGGCCTTTTACATCGGCATGACCGTCAGCTTTGCCGGTCGCATCGACAGCAACGGGACGGCCTGCTTGACGGGAAGCTAAGCCGCTGGCCAACTGGCTGATGGCGCCGGAAGCATCCCAGTCGGAGTATTTACGCAATTCGGCTTTGGAATATTGGGCAATCAAACCGGCACCAACAGCGTGCTGCTCATTCAGTTTCCATGCGACTACCGGCTCGATGGCGATGGTGGTCAAACCCAATTTGTTGATGTTGTGGCGCAACACGGAATCTTTTTCGTATTCGGTTGCAGAGCCGAAAGGAACGTACACGCCCAAACCCAAAGTTACATCGTCGCTGGCTTTGTACGCGCCATAAACGTGCGGAGCAACGGTGGTTTCGGTAATTTTGCCGCTGGTCGAGCCGCTGACATCGGCACCCGTGCGGAAGTGTTTCGCAGATTCCGCCTCATAATGAATGCTTGGGAAAACGATATTGGCGTTGACGGAAATTTGGCTGCTGTCGATTTTGCTCAAACCGGCCGGATTGTAGAAAATGGTTGAGGCATCGGCAGCTTCGGCGGCGGCGGCGTTGGCCGTGCCTTGTGCGTTAACGGATTGTGTGCCGAAGTGGTAGCCGGAGGCTTGGACGGCAGTAGATAACAGTGCTGCGCTTAAAATAAATGCTGTTTTTTTCAGATTGAAATGAATCATTTTGGTTTACCGTGAAAGTAGCGGACAAAGAAAAAGGCCGTCTGAAACGTCCTTTATTGATTTAGTATAGGCACTCAATTCTATACTACATCATTATTTTTGCCTAATCTTTTCTTTTTTTACACAAAAAAAGCAGGCTAAAACAGCCTGCTTTTCCAATCATCGGATCACTGCAATTATTTAACCTGCAACACTTCCAACGTATTGGTCGAACCAGATTCGCGCATTTGCGAACCGCTGGTGATGATGTATTGGTCGCCGCCTTGGAGGATTTTGTGTTCTACCAGCATGGCTTCCACTTCGTTCAGCGCGGTATCGTGATCGGTACTGGTTGCCAAAATCAACGGACGCACGCCGCGGTACATCGCCATACGGCGTTGCGCTGAAACACTCGGCGTCAGGGCAAAAATCGGCAGGGTGATGTTGTGGCGGCTGACTTCGAAGGCGGTCGAACCGCTTTCAGTCAGGGCAACGATGGCTTTGGCGTGAACTGCGCGCGCCACGCTGACCGCACCGCCGGCAATCGCCAAGTTGGTGCTGACGGCTTCGGGATACTCGACCTGTTCGGCAACGCCGTTGAGCGAATCTTGTTCTTTTTCCGCAGCCGCACAAATAATCGCCATTTGGCTGACGGTTTCAAACGGATACGCGCCGACGGCGGTTTCGGCAGAACACATCACCGCATCGGTACCGTCCAATACTGCATTGGCCACGTCGCTGACTTCCGCGCGGGTCGGTACAGGGTTGGTAATCATCGATTCCATCATTTGAGTTGCGGTAATGCTGAAGCGGCGCAACTCACGGGCGCGGCGGATCATGCGTTTTTGCAGGGCAGGTACGGCGGCATGGCCAACTTCCACTGCCAAGTCACCGCGGGCAACCATAATACCGTCGCTGGCAAGGATGATTTCGTCCAGGTTTTCAATGGCTTCTACGCGCTCGATTTTGGAAACCAAACCGGGGCGTACGGCTGTACTGCCTTTCATTTCTTCTTCGACTTTGGCGCGTGCGATGTGCAAATCTTCGGCAGATTTCACAAAGCTGATGGCCAAGTAGTCGCAACCGATGGCAATCGCGGTTTTCAAGTCGCGGAAGTCTTTTTCGGTCAACGCACCGGCAGACAGACCGCCGCCGCGTTTATTGATACCTTTGTTACTTTTCAGCACATGGCTGTTTTCTACCCTTGTAATAATCTTACTTCCTTCAACCGCCTCAACGGTCAAGGTCAACAGGCCGTCGTCCAGCCACAAAACATCGCCGGTAGCGACGTCATTCGGCAAATCACGGTAGTCCAAACCCACCGCTTCGCGTGTACCTTCACCTTTAAGCGCGGCATCCAAAATTAAGGTTTCATCTTTATTCAGCTCAATGCTGCCGCCGGCAATTTTGCCGACACGGATTTTCGGGCCTTGCAAGTCGGCAAGAATAGCCACTTCCTGACCTGCGCGTTTCGCGGCTTCACGCACAATGCGGGCATTTTCTTCATGGAACTCCGGAGTACCGTGGCTGAAATTGAAACGGACGACATTAAGACCACCGACACGGATCATGTCTTCCAACAATTGTACATTGTTGCTGCCCGGACCCAGTGTGGCGACAATTTTGGTATTGTGGCTGATACGGGTTAAATCACGTTGCAATTGGCTCATGTAAACGTCCTTTCCTGTTGATTTCACGTTTGATAATGAAGAGGATTGTACTCTTAATGCAATAATGTTGGCGTAAAATTACATCATTTTCTGACTTAAACTAAATTTATTTTTGCATTAACCTACTTTCCTATCGGATACAATATACCCTCACGTCGTCATGTTTAATTTTTCAGACGGCCTCACTCATACTAATAGAATACTCAACTGATCCATGAAACGTTTTTTGACTCCGCTACCCATCGGCATCGTTTTGGCTGACCTGATCTACGGTTTCGTACTTAATGTCATGCAAGGCTTAAATTTGCAACAAACTGCCGCCAACCAGTCCGGTACAATTTCCGTTACGCCCGACATTGCCTTCAACAGCCTGCAAATCGTCGCCAACGGCGGCATGGTCTGCATTATCGGCTTCGGTTTGATTGTCTTGTTCCAACTCAACCGCGCCGTATTACGCCAACAAATCCTGCCCATCGGCATTTTCCGAACTCTCGGCCTGTTGGCTGTTTTGGCATTCAGCATTTCGTCTTTGTGGGAATGGTTGCATGCCGCTTTGTCGCTGCTTTCCGGGCACAATGTTTTAAACTTCAGCAACCCGCGTTATCTGGTTACCGCAGCCTGTATGCCCATCATCGCTTTCTTGTGCATCTTGCGCCTGTACAATTGGTATCGCCTGCATCGGACTGTTGCCACCGACGATACCTCCACTTCCCTCTAATCAAGCTGCAAAAAGGCCGTCTAAAACAGGAAAACCTATTTCAGACGGCCTTGTCATTATATATCTCAACGTTGATGGCTGGTTTCTACACCGGCCTTAATCTCGCCATACATTTGCGAGCTGCCTTGCCCGCTGCCTGATGCGCAGGCCGCCAAGTTCAGTGCCAAAACAGCCGCAGTCAAAATCTTCAACATGGGATTCCTTCTTTCCACAAAAATTATTTCGGATCGCAACGGAAATGGTAAGCGCAAATTTCAAATCCGTTTTTAAAGTAGAGACGATGCGCACCTGCACGGTCATGGTTAACATGGACATTCAGATGGATTTTAGTCGCGCCGGTTTCCGCACCGATTTTGCGCACTTCTTCCAACAAGCGTGAAGCATAACCTTTTTGGCGGCATTGCGGCATGGTTACGAGATCATCAATATGGATATGGTAACCACTGGCCAAGTTATGTGCAGTATGGAAACCGCATACGGCCACGGCATTTTGTTTGCCTTCTTCAAAAATACCCAGCAGGCGGTAGCCGGTTTTGCGCTGATGCTCGTTGATTTGCTCGACGAAACGGTGAATATCGGTCAAAGAAGAACGCAAAATGCTCAATGCCGCAAAAGCGGTTGCGGTTTCTTCCGGCGGAATTTCACGCAATACGCCAACCACAGGCGCGGCAGCTTGAGGCTCAGGCTGAGCATTAGCCGCTTCCGCACCCTCGGCTGCATGTTTTTCTTCAATCGCCTGCGCCAACAAAACGCGCTCGACCGGCACTTCGCCCTGCTGCTTGCTTTCCTGCTCTTTGAGTAAGGCTTTGCAGTCAATCACGCGCAAATCGTTATCCGCTGCAAAATCCATCAAAAAACGGAACATTTGCGGATTGTCTTCTTCCAGTTTTTTATCGACTGCCACACAACGGACATTGTCCACCAAAATCGGGCGCACCCAATTCGAATAGGAAAGGCGGTTGTCTTTGGTGAAGGAAGACAAAATACCGCACAGGCGCTCCGCCCAGTCGCTTGGTCGGAAAATCTTGCCTTTGCTGGTCGTACCATGGATCACAACTTCATAAGGATTACACACTAACATAAGCAGCTTCCTGAAAGTAAATGGCTGAAGGAATATTTCGCCAGTGCCAACATCAGAAAAAGTTCCGATACATAGCAACAGATGATTGAAAAAATATCAGTAAGGTTTTGAAATACGACAATGATGAGACGGCTTGCCAATCCTGACAATCCGTTTCGAATTCTTTGATTATTATACCCGATACGCCTCTTTTTCTTCAAAAATCATTTGAAAAATAACAACAGGCCGTCTGAAACCAAGTATTTCGGTTTCAGACGGCCTGCATATTTTGTATATCAATACAACAATTTCTTGCGGGGCTTTTGTTCGCCACCGGATTTAATTTCCGACAAGTTGAAATTCAGTATGCTCAAATCCAAAATGCTTTCTGAAGTGCATTGATCGCCAAAAGCATTTTCATAAGTGGCCTTCAGTTTCAACACGCCGCCAAATGTCTGGTCCGGCAATTCGGCAGCCAGCGCCAACATGCTTGCAAACACGCCGCCATACAATTCGCCCGATGCCAGCATATCCACACCGCCGGAAAACATCTCCAAGCGCATAACTGCATCGGCAACCAACTTGCTCGGCAAGTGATCCGGCAAAGGCTCTGCCTCAAAGCGTACATTCTTCGCCAAGCCCTTACCGCTATTGCGGACAACCAAAACCAATAAATCCGTTTGACCGTCAGAACGCTGCAACGTCGCATGCAAAACCGGATGAATGCTCTCTTTTTGAATCAGCTGCTCACGGTGCAACATCTTGCTTTTAGCTTTGGATCGCGCAGATACGACGGCCCAAATCAACCAAACCAATGCAACGGCAGAAATGGCTGTGACCAAAAGAGGAAGATTGGCCAAATAGGCTTGCTGATTAAACCAAACTTGTGCGGCTAAAAATCCGGCAAAGAAAATCAAGACGTATAAAATTGGGGCAAACCGGCTTTGTATGGATGAGTGCATAAGTTTTCCTACATTTCGTATCGCGTTATAAAAATAATGCCTTTTGAGCAAATGATGTCATTAACTCAGAAGGCATTATTTTAACGTAATTTTAACGCAATTTGCTTAATATCTTGCTTTTTATGAAACTGATGTATCAAGCAGACAACTCAAACCGCACAGCCGTGTTTTCAGACGGCCTGAGATTTTATCAGGCTTCGGCAACCGAATCACGCGAGAAGGTTTTTTCGCAATAATGGCATTTCAAACGTGTCTGACCATTATGTGAACGGACATAAAAGCGGCTGATGACCGGCTCGCCATGACTGGCACAATTGGTATTCGGGCAGCGGAATACTTCTGAAATTTCGTCCGGCAATGACAAATGCTGTTTGTCGATCACTTTAAACTGATCGATTTTGTTTACTACTGCTTCAGGGGCAAATAAAGCCAAACGGTTGGCCGCATTGGCATCCAACCATACGCCGCTGACTTTGATAATGTCTTTGCTTCCCTGCGTTTTGCTGGGCAAATTAAAGCCGACTGTAACCGCGCTGCCATAATGCAGCAGCTTAAACTGTCTTAAAATGGCCAAGCCTTTACCGGCAGGAATATGATCAATTACCGTACCTTGTTCAATCGCTTCAACGCTGAGTTTTGAGTTTTCCATCTCTCGCTCCTTAAACTTCTTCGTTCAATACCAAAGACAAAATCGCCATCCGTGCATACACGCCATTGGTTGCCTGTTCAAAATAATAGGCATGAGGTGTTTTATCCACGTCCGGATGAATTTCATCTACCCTCGGTAAAGGATGCAAGACGCGCAAATTGGGTTTAGCATTCGCCAACATTTGCGCATCAAGATTGAATTTACCCTGAATTTTGGCAAATTCCTGCTCATCAAAACGTTCGCGCTGAACGCGGGTCATGTACAAAATATCCGCCCATTCGACCGCTTCTTCCAATCCGGGCAAAATTTGATAAGGGCACCCGGCTTCTTCCAGCTCTTCAGTGATATAGTCCGGCATTGCCAAGCTGGGAGGGGAAACAAACGCAAATTCACAACCCCAACGCTTCAGCGCCTGACACAATGAATGTACCGTACGGCCATATTTCAAATCGCCGGCCATCGCAATCTTCAAATTGCTCAAACTGCCCTGTGTTTCATAAATCGTGACCAAATCCAAAAGCGTCTGACTCGGATGTTGGTTGGTACCATCGCCGGCATTAATCACGGGCACGCTCGAAAACTCGGCCGCCACACGGGCCGCACCGTCTTTCGGGTGTCGCTGAATAATCGCATCCGTATAGCTGGAAATAATCCTCGCAGTATCTGCGAGCGTTTCACCCTTTTTCGCGCTGGTATTTGCACCATCGGAAAAACCGATAACTTTCCCACCCAAACGCTGTACCGCCGTTTCAAAAGACAAACGAGTACGGGTGGACGGTTCAAAAAAGCACGAACCAATCAATTTGCCTTCAAGCAAATCTTCACGAGGCTGCTTTTTCAACTTCAAGGCCGTCTGAAGCAGCAATTCGAGCTGCTCTGTCGTCAAATCTGAAATTGAAATAATATGTTGCCGATAAAGCGGATTAGGCATGACCATTCCTTCCCATAAAAAAGCCCGCAACAGGCGGGCGTTTCAAGCAAACCGATTCCATTGTTGCCCAACATCATCCCAGTGGACAATCACAACCATGTTTCTACCACACCCATGAAATCTTCCGCATTATCGCATATTTAACAGACGGCTGCTTCTTTCAAGTTTTCAGATTCTTTCAAGTTTTCAGACGGCCTGATACCTTTGCAAAATAACCCTCGGTACTCCACAGCTGAAACCCAAGCACAGGGATTCGGTATTTTCAGTTATTGCCCCCATTGGTCCAAGTCTTCATTGCCACTGCC
>NZ_KV792678.1:0-23653 GCF_001808255.1 Neisseria sp. HMSC15G01 | reverse complement strand
GATTATGAAAATCTTGTTCCGTATAAATTTTACTACCGATAATCTCTAATTGCATAAGTTATATTCCCATTTCCAAGCTCCAAACCGTGTTGCAGAGATACAATGATCAGTTGTTATATATAGCAATCCATCGTTAGAATATAACAATCTAGTACCAGCCTGATTGGATCTTGACATAGTGTTTATTGAGCCAATGTTCGCTTCATACCATATCCTATTCTGTTTAGCAGGGAAAATATTTGTAGAATTTGCAAAAATATCTCCCCCTAATTGTCCATTTTTTATTGTATTTACCCAAGGCTTTTCCTGGGCGCCATCCCATACTTATCGCCTGAGATTTAGTAATATAATTAGAAGGAAGCTTACCTGTACTTCTCAAACTTTCAATAACTTGATTAGCAGCTTGAGCTGTCTTCAAATCAAGTTTCAATAAAGCTGCTGATGCAGAATTTGCCTTTCCTTCTGAAGTTCTTAATTTTTTAATTTCCCTCTCTAGTTGAGCATGTTGGTTAAAGTTGCTGTTTTTATTTCCGTTTCTTATTTCCTGAACATTTTTCTCCACCTGCTCACGAGTTGTCAATTTATTAAGCTTCCTATCAACCTCCCATCTCGGTTTTGCATCAGACACAGGCTTAGCCTTAGGCATACCGGCCCCTGATTTACCCACACTGAACAAATCTATAGAGAACTGAACATATTTTGCAGCCTGCTCCGACAGCCCCAACTGTTTCAAGGCCTGGACCGTAATCGTCGGTCGTTGCTCGCTGGCTTTTTTCCGAAGTTCTTCGTTCCCGTAATGACATAATCGTAGGAAGACATTATACCAACCAAAGCGGCGGCACAGCCGAAGCCGAAAGTCTCGGCACAAGATCCGCCTCCGGCTACACTGGAAAGCACAACCCCCAAACTGCCCGAAACGATTTAAGCCCCAGGTGAGATGTAGCGGTGCAGGATGCTTTTGTCTTCCGCATCCAGTTTTGCATATTCGGCCTTCAGGTAGTCAGCCACCCAATCGGGATGTCGGTTTAGATAGCCTATGGATTCGTTTTTCAAGTCCTTAAACCGACTGTCAAAGCGTTTATCTTGGATAAATTCGATGATACGTCCTACATTTTGACGACATTCGGTAATTCTTCCTTTGGAACTGCATTCATGCTTGACTTGTTCTTTTATGACGGAATAAATTTTAAGAGCTGTCTGTTCGTCCTTCTTTAAGGCCGCTGATTTCAGACGATCTTTTTAATTTAGTTGGGTTTTCAACTCAACCTACACACTTAATCTGAAAGTTCATATAGCATATCCAAAAAGGCATCAAAACTATCTGCAATATGGCTAGTTACCATTTTCGTATCTCCATTCTCATCTTCATAAAAATCATCATGATACATCAGAATGATAAATGGATTTTCATTGCATTTTCTGTAATCAAAACAGATATAATCTCCATTAGCTGAAATCCCAAAAGCAATCACTTTTTTTGCATATCCATATTCATCATCGATACATGAATAGCTATAAATATCCTCATAGCTTAAATTTTGCTTATACCCTAAAAATGAAATGTCCCTTTCATCATTTTCACCGTATTGATTGATAAAATTGAAAATATTTTCTTTAGGGTATAAATGATCATGTTTGCCAAGAAGTGATACATATGAAACAGGAAAAACGACCCCTACATCTTCAGCAAATTGTTGAATTGTTCTTATTGGAACCAATCCCTCATCTGATAATATTGATAGTTTTCTCATTTTTACTGACCTTTCTTTAACGATTTTTGACCAGTATGCCTAACAGCTTTATGAATACTATTAGGAATTAACTGCATATTATAAAGAGGCGGGCAAATATGCCCGCCTTGTTTTTAATATTTCTGCAAACCTTCTACCTTGATTTCTTTGGCATTGGCATTTATGAAGGCTTGGGTCGCCTTCATCGTGGCTTGGATGCGCGGATCGTTCCAGCGCACGATTTGGTTGTTTTCATCGCGCTTGTCCGACCAAATAATCACGCCGTCGGTGTATTTTTTGCTGATTTCGAGCATTTTGCGCCAGCGGACGGGGTCGATGAACTGTTTGAAATAAGGGCTGTTGGTGGCCGAATAATATTGCGGCCAAATGTAGCCGATGATTTTTTTGTTGGGAAAGCGTTGGTGGATGTCGTCAACGGCGGTTTTCACGTCTTTTTCCCATTGCACCAAATCGGGGGAAGTGATGTAGAACACAGGATTGGCATAGTCGCTGATAGCGGCGGTGGGCGCACGGCGTTTGCTGACTTGCCGCCATTTTGTCAAGATGGCTTCGTTGTCAACGTTGGGACGGTAGTGTCGGATGCCGTGCAGGTGTTCGGAGGGCATGCCGTAGTTGCTGATGACGGCGCGCGGGTTTTCTTCTCTGAAGATTTGGTACATCCGCGCGAAGTCAGTTCTCAATTCGTCGGGCGTCAGCAGCTGGCCGTATTTTTCGGCAAACCAGCTTTCGATGTCGGTAGAAATGGTGCGGTAGCCTTCGCGGCGCGATTGTTTGGCCAATTCACGGATGCGCGCTTCGTTGAGTACGCCGTGTTTGCGTTTGCCCGTCGGATCGGGTTTGACCAGCTCGCTTTCGTAAACCAAGAACACTTTGGAGAGTTTGTCGGCAGTAAGGTCGGGTTTGCCGACGTAGTCCATGCGGTCGTAGATGATGAAATCTTTGGCATGGGCGGAGAGGGCGGTCAATAAGAGGACGAGGGGCAAAAGGCGGTTGGGTTTCATATTTTTAGGCAGATAAGGGAAAAGGGCCATTGTACGGGAAGCGGTGTTAAAGTAAGTCAAAGGCCGTCTGAAAGGATAAAAGTTCTTTCAGACGGCCTTTTATTTGAATGTAGCAGGAATATTCAGCTTTATGGCTAGTGTCACGGATTTATTGCGCTGAAGTTTTCTCCAAGAATAGGAAAGTCTCGGCTTTGTTGCGCGGTCTTGCGCCTTGCCACAAGGTCTGCCAACCCGAAGGTGCGCCGATGTTGGCGGCTTGGCGGATGAGGCGGTAGCGGCAGGACGGGTCGTCGGTCGTGGTTTTAATATGGCTGTATTGTGTCCACGCGATGCGTGTGCGCTGGTCTTGGCTGTCGATGCTGATACATTCGAGGCCGTCTGAAAGTTTCTGTTTCAATTCGGAAGAAAGTGCGGTTTCCATTTGGTGTACCACCGGCGCATGGCTTTTGGCGGCGTTGAGCCACGGTAAAAACAGGGTCATCAGCAAGGCCCAGGCCAAGGTAACGCCGGCTGCCCAGTTGGTTACGGCTTGGCGGCCACGGATGTTTTTACGCGTAATCGCCCAGAGCCACAATGGGGTAAACAGTAGGGCGATGGTCATCGGAATCGGGTCGATGTCGGGGATGTAATATGGGCTGAAATAGGCGGCGCGTTCGGCCAGCTTGGCAGGCCAGCCGTAGTTCATGGCGAAGAAGCCCAGCCATAGGAATACGGCAATCAAACCGAATGCCATGATGCCGAACCAGTTGATAAATGCCGCTGCGCCGCGGCGCAGGCCGTCTAGTTGTGCCGCGCCGAGCAGGGCGAGCGGCGGCAACAGCCAAACGAGGTTGTCTTGCAGGCGTTGCGGGTTGATGGCGAGCAGGGCTGTCATGATAACCAGCCACGACAGGCTCAGAATGCCCCAGTTTTTATCGTGGATACGCGTGCGGCTGAGCGTCCATGCTGCTAGTGGCCAAGCAGGCAGGGCAAACCACAGCAGGTTTTTCAGATAATAGGGCAGGTTGAAGGCCGTCTGAATCTGATGGAAACCGCCGAATACGCCTAAGGAATAATGGTTGAACCAAATATCAAACCATTCGGGATGGGTTCTGGATAAAACCAGCGGATACAGAATCAGCAGGGGCAGGGAAACGACGATGGCGCCAATCAGGGTCAGCAGATAGCGTTTGCTTTGCCAAGTAGAATGGAACGACAGGGCAAGTGCCAAAAACATCATGGCCGCGGTCAGCAGATAGCCTGAGGAAAGGGAGAGTAAAACCCAACCGCCGCACAACAGCAAAATGGCAATAATGACGCGGCGGTGTGCCAGTGAAAAGCCGCACAGAATCAATCCAAACGCGGCAAAAGCGGCCGACATGGGATTGAGGAAGTGGGCGATGGGCAGCAAACCGATGCTGCCGATAAGGATTAAGACAACGCTGCGGCCATGGTGTCTGCCGAGAAAGTTGAACCCGGCAAAACCGCAGGCGGTCAGTCCGATGGCGGTAAATACCACGCCGGCAAAACGGGCGGCATCATAGGCATCGGCCGCCCAAGGCGAAAACAGGGTTTGGAATGCGGTTGCCGCCCACAAAAAAGCAGGGGAGATGGTGAAATCGGGTTGGCCGAAGATTTGTGCAACCAGCAGGCTGCCGCCGTTTTTCATGGATTCGGAGGCGGTAAAGAGAGAGGGTTCGGCAGGATTCCACAAGTCATGCGAGAACACGCCCGGCCACAGCCAGGCAAAGGCCATCAGCAGCAGAAGCCATGGTTTTTCATGGGTTTTTTGGGGGCGGCGCGGATCGGGCGGTGTGTAAGTCAGCATGGAAGGTCAAAAAACGGTTGGTTTGAATAGCAATGGTACAGGGTTTGATGGGTTTGCGCGATATGCCGGACCGGAGGGCTTTGTAAAATAATGCTTACGGCTCGTTTTTATCGGGTGTTTGGAATGATATGGTATTCGGTTGACGACAAAAAGCTCAGGCCGTCTGACAGGAATATTTCAGACGGCCTGAATGCAAAAAAGACTGCACGAAGCAGTCTTTTTGACAAAGCGGCAATTAGCGTTTGAACAGGTTGCCGAATTTGTTGTTGAATTTGTCCACGCGACCGGTAGTGTCGACGATTTTTTGAGTACCGGTGTAGAAAGGGTGGCACAGAGAGCAAACCTCAACGTTGAAGCTGTCTTTTTCCATTGCGGATTTGGTCACGAATTTGTTGCCGCAAGAGCAGGTAACGTTGATTTCGTGGTAGTTCGGGTGAATACCTTGTTTCATTTTATTTCCTTTCGATTAAGCGGGCACAGGGGTTTTGCCTGTACTTCAGTTAAGCATGGAATTTTCGCTATTTTTGGCTGTTTCGTCAAGAGGATATTTTGTATGCAGGGCAGTTTCGCAACAGACGAGAACAGTTTAGAATAGAGTCTCGAACTGCATATTATGCGGTCAGATTGTAATCTAACTGAAAAGAGGATGTAAAACCTCCTCTAGATGTGAAACTTTAAGAAGAATAATAGTCTGAATAATATTTACGCTTGTACGAACAGGAGACGGAATCAATGTGGAAAAAGATATTGACGTGCATTTTGCGTGTTTTGGGAGGAGTGTTGCCCCCGTCTTATTGCAAACCATTCGGCAGAATTGCGCAAAAATTCCGTGCTGCTTTGGCTATGTGCATTTCTCCAAACATCGGTAAAAACGTCAATATTGAAAAAGGTGGGTACGTCTTTCCGGATACGGTAGTCGGCGATAATTCGGGTATCGGCGTAAATTGCGAAATCTGCCGCGGTTTGACCCTCGGCAAGAACGTGATGATGGGGCCGGAATGCCTGTTTTATTCGACCAACCACAAATTCAACCCTGAAACCCGCCGCTTCGAAGGTTATACAGATATCAGCCCGATTGTGATTGAAGATGATGTTTGGATTGGCCGGCGTGCGATTATCATGGGCGGCGTTACCATCGGTAAGGGCGCGGTAATCGGCGCAGGTTCGGTGGTTACCAAAGATGTGCCGCCTTATTGCGTGGCTGCGGGTAATCCTGCGATTGTTCGGAAAAAACTGCTCGATGAGCAAGAGCTTGCAGCCGAATAGCGTGAATAAAATAGCAAAATAAAAGGCCGTCTGAAATTCAGACGGCCTTTTTTCAATAGTGCTTAAGCGGCAATTTTTTCGCATTCTTTAATGCAAGCCAAGCAAGATTCGTAGCAGGCTTTGCATTCAGCGTGGTGGCCGGCGTGTTCTTTGCAGGCGGCAGCACATTGTTTGCAGGCTTCGATGCACACTTTTGCCAAAGACGGGGTCAGGCGTGAATTTTGGGCGGCGAGGTTTTGCAAGGTGCCGCACAGAGCCAGCATTTGATTGACGCCGGCTGCGCAGTCTTTCATGGAGGTATCGCCTGCGCTCAACAGGGCAATGCAGTGCGCCAAGCAGATTTGACCGGCTTCAACGCAATGTGCGGCCGCTTTGCGCGCAGCTTCGTAGGCGCGCGGTGCAGAATGCGCGTGACCGGCATGACCGGCGTGGTGTGCATGGCCTGCATGGTCGTGAGCACGGGCAAAAGAAGCGGCGGCGGTAAGGGAAACAGCAGCGGCGCTGCCGATAAATTGACGACGGTTCATAAGATAGAGTCCTTTTTGCTTGGTGAAATGATATTACGAATAATTAAATCTATTCGATAACAATAGGTTAACATATTATTTGTTTATAAACAATAAAGGCTGCCTGAACTTTTAGGCAGCTTTTTTTAGATACGCGTTAGGTTGATAGAGTTTTCTTTTTCTGAATCAGCAGCCTCAACGAAGTTGCCGTGCCATCAAGACTGTATCAGTATAGCCAGTCATAAAGGTTTTACGAATAAAAAGAAAAGGCCGTCTGAAAGATGAAATTTCAGACGGCCTTTATTCAAACTAAAGCCTACATCAGATGACTTCTAAAATGAAATACTGACGCAGTTTTTCGTACACATTATTTTGTACGTTGATACAACCATTGGTTATGATGCGGTCGGCCACATGAGGGGAGACGATGCGTTCCATGCGTCTTTCCTGTGGCTTGAGCGTCCATACCCTGTGTAACGCAAACAGAAAGTCATTTTCTTCTTTGAAGCCGATAACCTCGCCACCGTAACCCGGTTTGCTGGTCATCATCGGCGTCATATTGAATTTGCCTTTCGGCGTGGTCTTGCCAATCAGTACCGGATGGCACTGACCGTCGTCGGCAAAGCAAAGCTCCGCCTTAGCTGTATTGACCACAACTTTTTTACGCTGGATATAGTCGCTGACAGCATCGGCAGCGGCCAAAGAATTCAGACCTGCTGCCAAGGCTATACCCAATAGGATCCGTTTCAAATTTGTCCTTATTGACGGATGCGGTTAGGAGCTTCTTTAATGATCTCGCGGATGATCACTTGAGGCTCTTGTTTAGGTGTAGGTGCTGGAGGAGGACATACGGCATCTTTAGGGAATACTGGATTCCAGAAGAAGCTGCGTGCAAATTTGTCTTTGTCGTAGATCACTTTGTATTGGCAAGTAGTGATGCCTTCAACGCCGGAAGTGTTTTCAGGGTCAACGCCTACGCCCGGGGTGTAGAAGTGGAACAGGTAGTCCCATTCACGCACGCCAACCATGCCTTCGTCGTAGTGAGGACGGCCGAGGATTTTGTAGATGTCGTCTTTGGTCAGACCAGGACGCATTTGATCCAGCTCGTCAAAAGTCGGGAATGTACCGCGGTCTTTGTTGAAGGTCAGGGAGTAAGGTTTAGGGAAGCGTGGCTCGTCTGTAGTGCCTTCAGGAGTGATTTTGCTCTTAGTAGCACAGGCGGCCAGCAGGCCGGTAGCCAGCAGGACGAAGCCTACTTTTGCGATTTTTTTCATTTGATAATCCTTTTATTGATTTTACCGGCCGAACTTTTCAGACGGCCTGTTAGTGCCGGCAGCGAGTTTGCCGGTTTACCCAAATAATGTTGTGCTTCTTAAAGATGTACCCGACGGTTTGACAAACAGAACATCGGCACATTCCGGCAGGGCATTGCGCCTCATCTCCGTTGTATCCGCCTGAATCGGCAGAACCGTTCAGACGGCCTGACTGACATTTATTGTCACTTTGTAACAATTTCACTTCGAGTAAGGCTTGGGGTTTAGAGATGTCCGGTTTTCGATAAATCAGGTTGTATTGCGTAATACCTTGTTATCTTTGTGCTTTAGTTCATTTTGGCATTTGCCGGAGATTAGGTACTTAATCTTTCGGGTGTTATCCCTGCAAATTGTATGCCAGTTTTCTTTTATGCGCATAATCTGAGTATGCCAAAATGTTGGCTTTATACAACATTCATATTAGCGAACCAGAAATGGATTGTACCTTTTCTCATGCCCGATACTGGTCATACGGCCGTGTCCGGCTATAACTTGCGTGGTTTCGGGCAGGGTTAATAGTTTAGCGCAGATATTGTTTATGAGGTCATCATGATTGCCGCGTGGAAAATCTGTGCGACCGACAGTCTCATAAAATAAAACATCGCCTGCGACTAAAAGTTCATTTTCGGCGTTGTAAAAAACGACTTGGCCGGGAGTGTGGCCGGGAATGTGGAGGACTTGGAAGCTGTGATTGCCGACCTTGAGCGTTTCCCCTTCTTCCAGCCAGCATGTCGGCGTGAATGACGGAGAAACAGGGAAGCCGTATTGCGCCGTCGTTTGCGGAAGGGCTTGGAGCAGGAATTCGTCGTCTTTGTGCGGGCCGAGAACGGGTACGTCGCAGGTTTTCAAAAGTTCAACCACGCCGCCTGCGTGGTCAAGATGGCCGTGGGTCAGCCAAATGGCGGTCAGCTTGAGGCCTTTGTTTTTGATTTGTTGCAATAAATAGGGTACGTCGCCGCCGACATCGGTCAAAACGGCTTCTTTGGTTTCGTCATCCCAAATCAGCGTGCAGTTTTGACGGAAAGGGGTAACGGCGTTGATTTCAAATTGGAGTGCCATGGGTGTTCCTAGGAAAGGCTTATTTAATGTTGTTTACGTTTCAGACGGTCTTTTGTTATTATGCACATATAATAAAAAGCAAGTCTGGAAAAGTGTCATATGAATAATGTAATGCGAACCATGATACCGATTTTTGCGGCTTCTTTCATCTCTGCGGCGTTTGGTGCAGATTTGTTGTTGGCTCAGGAATATAAAAATCAAGATATTGCCGGTTGGGCCATGAGTGAAAAGTTGGATGGCGTACGCGCGTATTGGGACGGCAGGCAGCTGGTCAGTCGTCAGGGCTATGCGTTTACACCGCCCAAAGGTTTTACAGCAGGTTTTCCGCCGTTTCCGATGGATGGTGAGTTGTACAGCGGACGAGGGCGGTTTGAGCAAATTTCCGCGACGGTGCGTTCTGCCTCGGGAACTTGGGACGGCATCCGCTTGCATGTTTTTGATGTGCCACAGGCGCAGGGTAATCTGTATCAGCGTCTGGAAACGGCTTCGAAATGGCTGAAATCACACCCGTCGGCACGGTTTACGGTTATTCCGCAAGTCAAGGTGCGTGACAAACAGCATGCTTTGGATTTTTTGAAACAAGTTGAAGCGCTGGGTGGGGAAGGGGTGATGCTGCGTCAACCTGAAGCCCGTTATGCAAGCGGTAGAAATGGGCAGCTGTTGAAGCTGAAAAGTGAATATGATGATGAATGTACGGTAACGCGTCATTATGAGGGCAAAGGGCGCAATGTCGGGCGTTTGGGTGCGGTAGGATGCAAAAACCAATATGGCGAGTTTCGTATCGGCAGCGGTTTTAAGGATAAAGACCGCGACCATCCGCCGAAAATCGGTGCGCTGATTACTTACCGTTATCGTGGTTTTACGCAAAAGGGAACGCCGAAATTTGCAACATTTGTCAGGGTGCGCTCAGATCGATAAAACAAATTAAAGGCCGTCTGAAAGTAGGTTTCAGACGGCCTTTAATATAGATGTTGCATAGCCTTTTATAAGGTTTCCAATACATCAGGCAACTCGGCCAAGCTATTGAGCATGGCAACATGGGGCATGGAGGAAAGCTGTTTGGCAGTATGTGCGCCGGTGGTGACGGCGATGGCGCGGATTTTGGCGTTGGCGGCCATTTCTAGGTCGTGGGTGGTGTCACCGACGACGACGGCCTCTTCCGGTTCAATACCCAGTCGGTCACAGAGGGCAAGTACCATATCGGGCGCGGGTTTGGACGGATATTCGCTGGCGCAGGCGGTTTCCAGCCAAAAGTCTTGAGTGTCGGTTTGTGCGATGGCTTTGTCCAAGCCGCTTCGGCCTTTGCCGGTGGCGATGGCAAGCCAATAGCCTTGTTGTTTCAAGCGTTGCAGGCAGGGCAGGGCTTCGGGAAACAGGGTCATGTTGCGGTTGTTGGGATTGAGGTAGTGCGCGGCATAGGTCTCAATCAGGGTTTCCTGAACGTGTTCGCTGACGTTGTGGGCAAGGCGGCGGATGATGCCGGAGAGGCTGTATCCGATGAGCGGGCGGATTTGGTCGGCTTCGGGAACGGGCAGGCCGCAATCGGCAAAGCTTTGCTGAAAGGTGTGGATGATGGGGTTGGTGGTGTCGGCAAGTGTGCCGTCCCAGTCGAAAATAATGAGTTTGGGTTTCATGGGTTTCCTTTCAGACGGCCTTTTCCTGATTTTCCAGCATTAAAACAAATTGTGCCAATTCTTGCGGCAGGGGGGCTTCCAGGATCAGTTTCTCTCCGGTCAGCGGATGGGCGAGATGCAGCTCGGAAGCGTGCAGGAACATTCTTTTCAAACCGAGTTTTTGCAGGCGTTTGTTGGCTTGATAGTCGCCGTAGCGTTCGTCGCCGGCAATGGGGCAGTCTTGCGATTGCAGATGGACGCGGATTTGGTGGGTGCGGCCGGTTTTCAGGGTGGCTTCGACAAAGGTCAGGTCGGATAGGCCGACTTGGTGCAAAAGGCCGTCTGAAAAACGGTTTAACACGCGGAAGATGGTGTGGGCGGATTGGCCGTCTTCGCTGACGCGCACCATTTTTTCGCCTTGTGCGCCGGTGTATTTGAACAGGGGGAGCTTGACGTGGAAGCGGTCGTTCAGCAGCCTGCCGACACCCAGCGCGAGATAGATTTTTTTCGGATGGTCGTTGCGGATGGCTTCGTGCAGTTTCACCAAGGCGCTGCGTTTTTTGGCAATCATCAAAAGGCCGCTGGTGTCTTTGTCGAGGCGGTGGACGAGTTCGAGATAACGTGCTTCGGGACGAGCGCGGCGGATTTGTTCGATGACGCCGAAGCTCACGCCGCTGCCGCCGTGGACGGCAACGCCGGATGGTTTGTTGATGACCAAAAGCGCATCGTCTTCGTAAACGATGTCAAACTCGCGCGCAGGCGCGGCCTGGCTTTCAGACGGCCTTTGTTTTTCGGCGATACGTATCGGCGGAATGCGGACGGTATCGCCTGCCTGAATGCGGTTGTCGGGTTTACAGCGTTTTTTGTTCAGCCGCACTTCGCCGGCGCGGATAATGCGGTGGATATGGCTTTTCGGGACGCCTTTGAGGATTTTTATCAGATAGTTATCAAGGCGTTGGCCTTCCTCGTGTTCGGCAACGGCAATCAGGCTGACTGAATCTTTGCGTATTGCGTGCATTTTCTCTATAATCCCAAACGTCCGTTTCGGGACTCGAACCTGCCATCGCAGGCCGTCTGAAACGGATTTATTGTTAAAACGAGATTTTATATTAAAAACGCACTCCGCAAAGCATTTCCTTGTGTTTGTTCAAAGCCGGCAAACGCAATCCCGTAATTAAGTTTGAATTGAACCTGCCGTCCGGCCGGGCGTAAGACGCAGTCCGCGCAGCACCGTCCGAAATTACCGGCGCTACGATAATAAGAAGATGTAGGCTGCCTTATTTTGTCCGAAACATCAGCATTCGGACGGCAGCGGAACCATCAACCTTTCCGCCGCATTGTTCTTTATTTCCTTCTTTATCCGAATCCGTCCGCACATGGCTTGAGCTCAAGCATGCAACCTTGCGGATTTCAAATCAAATACTGGTTACACGGGGATTTTCCCATCTTGCCTTTGAAGAGTGCCAACCGGACAGACAGGCCGTCTGAAAAAGATATTCACAAATCAAACGGCCGCTGTTCACGAGGTGACTATGAAAAGAATGTTATTCAACGCAACGCAGGCCGAAGAGCTGCGCGTTGCCATTGTCGATGGCCAAAACCTTTTGGACTTGGACATCGAAACGCTGGGCAAAGAACAGCGTAAAGGCAATATCTACAAAGGTATCATTACCCGCATCGAGCCGTCGCTGGAAGCGTGTTTCGTCGATTACGGAACCGACCGCCACGGCTTTTTGCCGTTTAAGGAAGTATCGCGTTCGTATTTCCGCGATTACGAAGGCGGCAGGGCGCGTATTCAAGACGTGCTCAAAGAAGGCATGGAAGTCATCGTTCAAGTCGAAAAAGATGAGCGCGGCAACAAAGGCGCGGCACTGACCACCTTCATCAGCCTGGCCGGCCGCTATTTGGTATTGATGCCGAACAATCCGCGCGGCGGCGGCGTATCCCGCCGTATCGAAGGCGAAGAGCGCCAAGAGTTGAAAGCCGCCATGGCCGAACTCGACATTCCGAACGGCATGAGCATCATTGCTCGTACTGCCGGCATCGGCCGCAGCGCGGAAGAGTTGGAATGGGACTTAAACTACCTCAAGCAACTCTGGCAAGCCATTGAAGAAGCAGGCAAAGCACACCATGACCCTTACCTGCTCTTTATGGAAAGCTCGCTGCTGATTCGTGCGATTCGTGACTATTTCCGTCCCGACATCGGCGAGATTCTGGTGGATAATCAAGAAGTTTACGACCAAGTTGCCGAGTTCATGAGCTATGTCATGCCGAGCAATGTAGGCCGTCTGAAACTCTATCAAGACCACACGCCGCTGTTCTCCCGCTTCCAAATCGAACACCAAATCGAAAGTGCATTCTCACGCAGCGTCAGCCTGCCTTCCGGCGGCGCGATTGTGATCGACCACACCGAAGCCTTGGTTTCCATCGACGTCAACTCTGCGCGTGCCACACGCGGCTCGGATATTGAAGACACCGCGTTCAAAACCAATATGGAAGCTGCCGAAGAGGTTGCCCGTCAAATGCGCCTGCGCGACTTGGGCGGTTTGGTCGTCATCGACTTCATCGACATGGAAAATCCGAAACACCAACGCGATGTTGAAAACGTACTGCGCGACGCGCTCAAAAAAGACCGTGCCCGCGTGCAAATGGGCAAACTTTCGCGTTTCGGTCTTTTGGAATTGAGCCGCCAACGTTTGAAACCGGCTCTGGGCGAAAGCAGCCATGTTGCGTGTCCGCGCTGTGCCGGTACCGGCGTCATCCGCGGCATCGAATCCACCGCCCTGCACGTTTTGCGCATCATTCAAGAAGAAGCAATGAAAGACAACACTGGCGAAGTACACGCACAAGTGCCTGTCGATGTTGCCACCTTCCTGTTGAACGAAAAACGCGCCGAGCTGTTTGCGATGGAAGAGCGCTTGGATGTGAACGTCGTCCTGATTCCAAACATTCACTTGGAAAATCCGCACTACGAAATCAACCGCATCCGCATCGATGACGTAGAAGAAGACGGCGAACCGAGCTACAAACGCGTCGCCGAGCCGGAAGAAGACGAATCTGCCAAACCTTTCGGCAGCGAAAAAGCCAAAGCTTCCCGTCCTGAGCCAGCTGTCAAAGGCGTACGCCATACCCAGCCTGCACCAACTGTCGCCCCTGAGAAAAAAGCCTCTTGGTGGGACAGCTTCAAAGCTTGGTTGAAACGCATTTTCGGCGGCGAGCCTGCACCTGCCGCAGTTGCTCAAGAGCCTGCCGAAAAACGCACTACAACCAACCGCAGCCAAAACAGCAACCGCCGTTCAAACAGCCGCCGTCAAAATCCACGCCGCAACAACAAAAACGACGGCAGCAAAGTCGAAGTGCGCGAAGTGAATGCCGAAGCTGCCGACAGCAAGTTTGAAGAAAGCAAATCAAGCGAAAGCCGTAACGACGAGCGTAAAGACACCCGCCGCAACCGCAACCGTAACAACAACCGCCGCGATGATCGCAACAACGAGCGCAACCGTGTTGAGGAAGTAGTTGAAGATGTAAACGTTCAAGAAGTGGCTGCACTGGCTGAGATGCCGTCTGAAAACCAAGCGGAACAAAACGGCAATAAACGCCGCCGCAACAACAGTCGCAACGAGCGCAACCGTAATCAATCTGCGGAAAACCGTGTTGAGGACGTGAACGTTCAAGCCGATGGCGAACAGGCGCAAGTTGAAGCGGACGACAACGCCCGCAGCGAAGAGGGTGTGAAAAACAACGGCCGTCAAGGACGCGACCGCAACAACCGTCAGCGCAACAATCGCAACGACCGCCGTTCCAACAGCAAAAAACGCAATATTCCGTCTTCAGCAAAAATCGAGCAATACCTGAACATTACCGACACCGCCGACAAAGTCCTCTTTGCCGTAGCGCATGTTTTGGGTTTGAATGAAACGGTTGAAGCTGCAAATGCGACATTGTCTTCTGAAAGCGATCAAGCCGAGCCGCTGGTGATTGTGGTATCCGAGCCTGAAGTTACCAGCGCAGAGCCATTCGTATTTGCAATTGAAAGCGAAGACGAGCCTGCCGTAGCGCAAACTGAAGGAGCCGATGCCGAACAAGCCCTGCTTGCATCTGCGGTCAACAATGTCAAAGAAGCCATTTCTGCGGTATTGTCTCCGAATGCAACGGCTACTGTTGCACCGGTTGAAGCACCAGCCGAAACTGTTGCCACACAAACTGAAGCCGTAGCTGAAGCAGCGCCTGTCGCAATCGTTTTGCCGGAAGGTTTGGGCGATTTGATCTTCGTTGAAACCGATCCGCAAGCTGTTGCCGCTTTTGCTGCGCAGCCACAACCTGAACCTGTTGCCAAAACACGCCGTTCGGATGTGCCTAAAGTAGAAGTGGAAGACGTAGCAGTCGAAATGATTTTGGTGGAAACACGCAAAGACTAAGATTGGTTTTCCAGTTAAAAGCCCGATGTTGAACGCATCGGGCTTTTTTATTGGCAAGGAGTTGTGCTGCTCATTTTCTTTGTGTTTGCCATGGGGGTTGCTTCATGCTTGAAAAAGCAGGATAGATTGCTGAGAAAGGGAAGGCATGGTTTTTTCAATAGGAAGGGCTTAATGAAAATTGGTATGAGAAAAGCCGTCTGAAATGGTTTCAGACGGCCTTGGTTTGTGTGTGTATGTTTAGGTATTGTGATTAGTTTTTGTTCAGAGAGTCACGGATTTCGCGCAACAACAGAACTTCTTCGCTAGGCTCTGCTGGTGCTTCTTCAGCAGGAGCTTCGGCTTTTTTCACAGAGTTGATGGCTTTAACCACGCAGAAGATGGCAGCGGCGATGATCAGGAAGCTGATTACAGTGTTGATGAACAGACCGATGTTCAGGGTAACGGCACCGGCTGCTTGAGCGGCCGCCAGGTTGGCGTAACCGGCTTCAGGAGCGGCTTGTGCGCCGTCTTTCAGCGTGATGAACAGGTTGGAGAAATCAACGCCGCCGATCAGCAGACCGATAGGAGGCATGATTACATCGTCAACCAATGATTTGACGATGCCGCTGAATGCTGTACCGACAACCATACCGACTGCGAGGTCGATCACGTTGCCACGCATAATAAATTCTTTAAATTCTGAAGCGATTGACATAATTAATCTCCTGTATGTGTTTGAGTCAAAATCAGATGTGATTCAATAAATCGGCAGGCATATTAACGCTTTATCGGTTAAGAAAAATTCATTAATGTTAAATTTTGTATTTTATGCCAAAAATGTCCTGCTTCTATGCCTTCTGTATGAAAAATAGGCCGTCTGAATTTTTTCTGTTACTTTTTTACACCACTTTTATCAGTGGCTAAGTATCAGATAACATGAATGTTACCTTTAGAATCAATGCTCTATCTTGCCTTTTAAATGATATGAAATGATAATGTTGTAATGTTATTAACATAATCCGCCAAAGCATACGGCAACTATGTTTCATGCGTGTATTTGAATTTCAGACGGCCTTATCGGTTATGCAGTTATTCAAACTATAATGTAATAGTCATAAAAAACGCACTTTCATGAAGAAAGTGCGTTTTGCGTGAAAACTGTTTAGTTCTCTTCGTCGTTCAGCGCATTGATGCTGTAACCGCCGTCAACGTAGGTAATCTCGCCGGTGATGCCGGAAGCGAGGTCGGACAGCAGGAAGGCGGCTGTGTTGCCGACTTCTTCGGTGGTAACGTTGCGGCCCAGTGGGTTGTGGGAAGCGACGTGGCCTAAGAGTTTGCTGAGATCGGCGATGCCGGAAGCGGCCAGAGTTTTGATCGGGCCTGCAGAGATGCCGTTGCAGCGGATGCCTTCTTTACCCAGACAGGCGGCAGTGAAGCGGATGCCGGCTTCGAGGCTGGCTTTGGCCATGCCCATAACGTTGTAGTTAGGAATGGCACGAACGGCGCCCAAGTAGCTCAGGGCAACGATTGCGGCGTTGCGGCCCTGCATCATCGGACGGGCGGCTTTTGCCAGCGCAGGCAGGCTGTATGCGGAGATTTCGTGAGCGGTGTTGAACGCTTCGCGGCTGATGCTGTCGAGGAAGTCGCCGCTCAAAGCTTCTTTAGGTGCGAAGCCGATGGAGTGAACGAGGCCGTCTAAGCCGTCCCAGTGTTTGCCCAAGTCAACGAAAACTTGGTTGATTTCGTCGTCGCTGGCAACGTCGCAGCGGAACACGAGTTCGGAGCCGAGTTCGGCAGCCATTTTACGGACGCGCTCTTCCAGTTTGTCGACAACATAAGTGAATGCCAATTCCGCGCCTTGTTCGCGGCAGGCTTTGGCGATGCCGTAAGCGATGGAACGCTCGGAGATCATGCCGGTAATCAGAATTTTTTTGCCTTGCAAAAAGCCCATTTTCTTATCCTTTAGCAGTGGTATTGCGGTTGCATTAAACTGCGCATTATAGCAAAAACCGCTGTTTCGGCATAGAAAAAAACGGATAACCCTTTGTCTTGCCTCAAATAGGGATAAGGTTTTCTGCCAAGGCCGTCTGAAACCTGACGGAACGGCGGCAAAACGTTATACTTTATAGTCTTAATGACCGATGTTTCAGGAGTGAACCATGCCCGAGCAAAACCGCATTCTTTGCCGAGAACTCAGCCTGTTGGCGTTTAATCGCCGTGTACTGGCTCAGGCGCAGGATACGAAAGTTCCCTTGTTGGAACGTTTGCGTTTCCTGTGCATCGTGTCTTCCAATTTGGACGAATTTTTTGAAGTGCGCATGGCGTGGTTGAAACGCGAAAACAAACTGCGTCCGCATCAACTGCTCGACAACGGAAAAACCGCAGCCGAAACCATCGAAGCGGTGGCGAAAGAGGCGCAGGCTCTGATCCGCGAGCAGTACGATCTGTTTAACAAAGTATTGCAGCCTGCACTCGGCCGCGCCGGCATTCATTTCTATCGCCGTCACAAATGGACGGCTGCGCAGAAAAAATGGATCGAAAACTATTTCGACAACGAGCTGTTGCCCATTCTTACCCCCATCGGCCTTGATCCGTCACACCCGTTCCCGCGCCCGTTAAACAAATCGCTCAACTTTGCCGTCGAACTCGAAGGCACGGATGCGTTCGGCCGTCCGTCCGGAATGGCGATTGTTCAGGCGCCGCGCATTTTGCCGCGCGTCGTCCCCATGCCGTCTGAAATTTGCGGCGGTGATGCAGGCTTTGTGTTCTTGTCTTCGATTTTGCACGCCCATGTCGGCAAACTCTTTCCCGGCATGAAGGTTAAAGACTGCCATCAGTTCCGCCTCACGCGCGACAGCGATTTGACGGTCGATGAAGAAGATTTGAAAAACCTGCGTGCCGCGATTCAAAACGAGTTGCACGACCGCGAATACGGCGACGGCGTGCGCTTGGAAGTAGCGGACACTTGTCCGGCGCATATTCACGACTTCTTGCTTGCCCAGTTCAAGCTAACTTCTGCCGAGCTGTATCAGGTCAAAGGGCCGGTCAATTTGGTGCGCCTCAATGCCGTCCCCGATTTGGTGGACAGGCCGGATTTGAAGTTTCCGCCGCGCAATGCAGGCCGTCTGAAAGCCTTGCGTAAAAATGGCTCCGTATTCAAACTGGTCAAACAGTCGCCGATTTTGCTGCACCACCCGTATCAGTCTTTCGATCCGGTTGTCCAAATGATACGCGAGGCCGCTGCCGATCCGGATGTGTTGGCCGTCAAAATGACCATTTATCGTACCGGCAGCAATTCCGAGCTTGTGCGCGCATTGATGAAGGCCGCACTAGCGGGCAAGCAGGTTACCGTCGTCGTCGAACTGATGGCGCGTTTTGACGAAGCCAACAACGTCAACTGGGCGAAACAGCTGGAAGAGGCAGGCGCGCACGTCGTGTACGGCGTATTCGGCTACAAAGTTCATGCCAAAATGGCTTTGGTTATCCGTCGCGAAGACGGCGTGCTCAAGCGTTATGCCCACCTCGGTACCGGCAACTACCACCAAGGCACATCGCGCATCTACACCGACTTCGGCATCATCACCGCCGACGATCAGATTACTGCCGATGTGAACACTTTGTTTATGGAAATCACAGGTTTGGGCAAACCGGGCCGTCTGAACAAGCTCTATCAAAGCCCGTTTACCCTGCACAAAATGGTCATCGACCGCATCAAGCAGGAAACCGAACACGCCAAAGCAGGCAAACCGGCGCGGATTACCGCCAAGATGAACTCCCTCATCGAGCCGAGCGTGATTGATGCGCTGTATCAAGCTAGCACGGCAGGCGTGCAAATCGACCTGATTGTGCGCGGTATGTGTACTTTGCGCCCGGGTGTAAAAGGCTTGTCCGAAAACATCCGCGTCCGCTCCATTATCGGCCGCCAACTCGAACACTCGCGCGTGTATTGCTTCCATAATAACGGCGCAGACGATACCTTTATCTCCAGCGCCGACTGGATGGGTCGCAACTTCTTCCGCCGCATTGAAGTTGCCACGCCGATTACCACGCCCGAACTCAAAGAACGCGTGATCCGTGAAGGTTTGGAAATGGCTTTGGAAGACAATACCCAGGCTTGGCTGATGCAGCCTGACGGCAGCTATGTCCGCACCCAGCCGCAAGACGGCGAGCCTGCGTTTGGTTTGCAGGAAGGTTTGTGGAAAATATACGGACGTTAAATTGAATAATGTCTTAGGCCGTCTGAAATGCAGGTTTCAGACGGCCTTTTTTGATTTTGCCGTTATAATTCCGTTTCCCAATCTTTCAGACGGCCTTTTCCTATGAAATCTTACCCCGATTCCTATCTCCATTTTGAAAACCTCGAATCTCCCGAAACGCAAGATTTTGCCGCCGCGGCGCATGCCGAAACGCGTGCGCGTTTTTTAGAAAACGACAAAGCGCGCGCATTGTCCGACGGCATTTTGGCGCAGTTGCAGGACACGCGGCAGATTCCGTTTTGTCAGGAACACCGCGCGCGGATGTACCATTTCCATCAGGACGCAGAATATCCGAAGGGTGTGTACCGCGTATGTACGGCGGCGACTTACCGTTCTGGCTATCCTGAGTGGAAAATCCTGTTTTCGGTGGCGGATTTCGACGAGTTGCTCGGCGACGATGTGTATTTGGGCGGCGTGTCGCACTTGGTGGAAAAGCCCAACCGCGCGTTGTTAACACTGAGCAAATCGGGCGGCGATACGGCGTACACGCTGGAAGTGGATTTGGAAGCAGGGGAGTTGGTAGAAGGCGGTTTTCACTTTCCGGCAGGTAAAAACCATGTGTCGTGGCGCGATGAAAACAGCGTATGGGTGTGTCCGGCTTGGGACGAACGCCAGTTGACCGAATCGGGTTATCCGCGCGAAGTGTGGCTGGTGGAGCGTGGTAAGAGTTTCGAGGAAAGCCTGCCGGTGTATCAAATTGCCGAAGACGGCATGATGGTGAACGCGTGGCGTTATCTCGATCCGCAGGGTTCGCCGATTGATTTGATTGAAGCGTCGGACGGTTTTTACACCAAAACCTATTTGCAGGTCTCAGCCGAAGGCGAGGCGAAACCGTTAAACCTGCCCAACGATTGCGACGTAGTCGGCTATCTGGCGGGACATCTTTTGCTGACGCTGCGCAAGGACTGGAACCGCGCGAACCAAAGCTATCCGAGCGGCGCATTGGTGGCAGTAAAATTAAACCGCGGCGAATTAGGCGCGGCGCAGCTTTTGTTTGCGCCCGATGAAACGCAGGCATTGGAAAGCGTGGAAACGACCAAGCGTTTTGTCGTGGCGAGCCTGCTGGAGAACGTACAAGGCCGTCTGAAAGCATGGCGCTTTACCGACGGCAAATGGCAGGAAGTCGAACTGCCGCGCCTGCCTTCGGGTGCGTTGGAAATAACCGACCAGCCGTGGGGCGGCGACGTGGTTTACCTTGCCGCCAGCGATTTCACCACGCCGCTGACGCTGTTTGCGCTGGATTTGAACGTGATGGAACTGACCGTCATGCGCCGTCAGCTGCAGCAGTTTGATTCAGACGGCATTAACGTACAGCAGTTTTGGACGACTTCGGCCGACGGCGAGCGCATTCCTTATTTCCACGTCGGCAAAAACGCCACGCCCGACACGCCGACTTTGGTTTATGCCTATGGTGGTTTCGGCATTCCCGAATTGCCGCATTATCTGGGTAGCGTTGGCAAATATTGGCTGGAAGAGGGCAATGCCTTTGTGTTGGCAAACATCCGCGGCGGCGGCGAATTTGGCCCGCGCTGGCATCAGGCGGCGCAGGGAATCAGCAAACACAAAAGCGTTGATGATTTATTGGCAGTCGTGCGCGATTTGTCCGAACGCGGCATGAGTTCGCCCAAACACATCGGTTTGCAGGGCGGCAGCAACGGCGGCCTGATTACCGCCGCCGCCTTCGTGCGCGAGCCGCAAAGCATCGGCGCGCTGGTGTGTGAAGTGCCGCTGACCGACATGATCCGCTATCCGCTTCTATCCGCCGGTTCAAGCTGGACGGACGAATACGGCAATCCGCAGAAATACGAAGTCTGCAAACGCTGGCTGGGCGAATTGTCACCGTATCACAATCTTTCAGACGGCATCAATTATCCGCCAGCGCTCATTACCACCAGCCTCAGCGACGACCGCGTCCATCCCGCCCACGCGCTCAAGTTCTATGCCAAACTGCGCGAAACCTCGCCGCAATCGTGGCTCTACGCCCCGGACGGCGGCGGCCATACCGGCAACGGCACGCAACGCGAATCCGCCGACGAACTTGCCTGTGTCTTGCTGTTTTTGAAAGAGTTTTTAGGGTAGAAGCAAGCAACAGGACTGACCGTTTTGTAAAGTTGAGAAACAAAATACTCTTGTTTCGGCAAGTGAAAAGAAGGCCGTCTGAAAAACGAATATTAAAGTTTCCCAGACGGCCTTCTTTTCTTTTAACTTTCAACATATCCCGATAAAATGGACACTTTGTAAGTAATCATTGATGGAAGACGCAATTATGGCAACCGAGCCGAGAAATTATACACGATTTAGAAAATAATTTCAAACAAAACAATATATTAAAACTCAAACAAATCTTTCCCGAAGTCTTTTGCAAAGACCAAATCGACTTTGAGAAACTCAAACTCGTCCTTGGCGCAGAAAACCTTGCCGGTGTGGGAGAACGTTATCAACTCGATGCTGTAGAAACTAGTAGCGTTGTTTACAGTATTTCCAGGAGAATACTGAAACATGAACATGCACAAAAACACCCGTCTTACCCCGTCTCTGGATTTGGATATCCTCAACGGCATCATGCGCCAAGCCGTGTTGCAGCAGCTGCAAACCTACTTGGGCGCGGACACCATCATCGAAACGCACATCACCCACGACATGCTCGAACGCGCAGAAAAAATCTGCCTCTCCAACGCCTTGAGAGGCGTGTTTGAGGCGGATTTGGTGTACTAGGAACAATCAATGATTTCTCGGAAATGGATAAAGTCTGAAGGCGATTATTCATTAGACGGTTTATCTGTCTGAGACTTGTGCGTTAATAATATGCGCACGACCTTACCCTCATAACGCTGGCTTAACCACGCCTGTATCCGCTCGTGATCTTTGGCAGGCAATGGCTGCTCCAATTCGAGAGAGACAACGAGATATCGTCATATGTATCTGTCTTCGGTTCTGCGTTTTTTTGGCTTTCAGACTGTTCGGAAACAGGCGTTGTTTGCGCTTTATCCCAAGCCAAGCCGCGTCCGACAACGATTTTTTCCGCTTCCGGATATTGGGCTTTTAATTCCTTGAGTACCGCTGCATCGTCGATATCGGAGGCTTTGCCTGCCAGTATGGTATCGATATAGGCCTGCTGCTCTTTCAGCTCATTTTGCTGCTGAACCGGGTTGTTTCGGCTTGCCAGCAATTCTTCGATTTTAGCATCGTTCCCTCCCGCATAGACCACGTTGACCTTCGGCTCTTTCACCCCCGACGCGTTAAGGCTTTTCACCAGCAAGGCGGAAATTTTCTCGGCATTGCCCGTTCCATTGACAATCAGACCGACTTTATTTTCTCTGTGGTTCAACATCTTACGCAGCACGAAAAAACCTTCCTGTTGCTGCGCAGTGGCAATGGCGGCATTGGCTCTGGTGTTGAAGATCTCCTGACGCACCAGTCCTGATGCCATATAGCCGCTCGGAATCATCACAGCCAACACGACGGCAGTAATAATGATGCTTTGCAACCGGCGTTTGGATTCCGTTACCAACCCCCTGCGCGGCAGCTTGAGCAGCTTGGAAAACAACAAGGTCGAAAAAGCGATGAACACGCAGTTGATGGCAAAAAGATATGAAGCACCGAGAAAGTAGTGCCAGTTGCCATGTGCCAGTCCGTAGCCCGCAGTACACAGGGGCGGCATCAATGCGGTAGCAATCGCCACACCCGGTATGGCATTGCCTCCTTCTTTTCGAGTCAGCGCCACAATACCCGCACTACCGCCGAAGAAGGCAATCAACACATCCCAAAGGGTCGGCTGAGTACGCGCCAAAAGCTCGCTTTGCGCCTCTTTAAGCGGGGTTAACAGGAAATACAACGTAGCGGTAATCAAGCTGATGACGACGAATATAATAATATTGCGCACGGCTTGACGGATCAGCGCAGTATCCCCTACCGCCAAACCGTAACCCATACCGACAATCGGCCCCATCAACGGCGAAATCAACATCGCGCCGATCACTACCGCCGTGCTGTTTACATTCAGACCGATACTCGCCACGGCAATGGCAAACATCAATACCCACATATTGGTTCCGGACACCCGAGTATTGGCGCGGATGACGGCATCAATTTTATCGGGATGGGCCTGGTCATGCGCAAGATTGAACACATCTTGCAACTTGGTCATGGCACCATTGTCTTCTTTTGGCTGATTTTCTTGTTCTTCTTGGTTTTTAATGTTTTCTTGGTCTTGCATTTTCATCCTTAAATCAATCTTAACGATTGTCTCTGAATATTTAATTAACTGGAATTTCGGATACTGATAATTATGCTTTAATACTGATTTCAAATATGATTAAGCAGATACCTTGCAGAAGGTTAGCATACACATGAAAACGCTGACAACGCTGATCCTGCGTAGGCCTTCACGAAACCAGCATATGCAAAAACCTTCTCTCAAATCCAATTCCTACTTTTTCAGCAGCAACCGCCATCAAAATTTTTTAAGGGGCTGTACTAGATTAGCCCTAAATTCCACACCATTTTTGCAGGATTTTAAGCTGTTGAGACGGTATGCCGAAATTAAATCGAAATTCGCATTCTTTCAAGAACAGCGGGAAAGATTTGCGATCGATTCCGTTGTATTTGCGCAAGACGCGTTTTGCCTGATTCCAAAAGTTCTCAATGCCGTTAATGTGGTTCTGACGGTCGGCAAATTCCTTGG
>NZ_KV792677.1:0-15678 GCF_001808255.1 Neisseria sp. HMSC15G01 | reverse complement strand
CGGTTTGCTACGTTCAAATTTTTCCTTAGCCATGAGCTAATTCCTTTACATATAAAGATCGATTAAAGAACAATGGCCGTCTGAAAATTTATTTTCAGTTTCAGACGGTCTTTTCTGATTAGCCTTTGCGGGCTTCAGTTACAGCAGCAGCTACGTGAGCAGGAGCTTCAGCGTATTTTTTGAACTCCATGGAGTAAGTAGCGCGACCTTGGGTTGCAGAACGCAGGTCGGTTGAGTAACCGAACATTTCTGCCAGAGGTACTTCGGCACGGACTTTTTTACCGCCGATACCGTCATCATCCATACCCAATACAACGCCACGACGACGGTTCAAGTCGCCCATTACGTCACCCATGTATTCTTCAGGGGTTTCCACTTCAACTGCCATGATTGGCTCAAGCAGAGCAGGATTGGCTTTACGCATACCTTCTTTAAAGGCTTGAGAAGCAGCCAATTCGAACGCCAGTTGAGAGGAGTCAACGTCGTGTGAAGAACCGAAGATCAAACGTACGCGTACGTCAACTACTGGGTAACCTGCAACGATACCGTTAGGCAGGGTATCGCGGATACCTTTATCGACAGACGGAATGAATTCGCGAGGAATCACACCACCTTTAATTTCGTCGATAAATTCGTAACCTGCACCACCCGGCTCCATAGGTTCCATTTTGATCACAACGTGACCGTATTGACCTTTACCACCGGATTGTTTAGCGTGTTTGTATTCAGCTTCAACTTCTTTGCGGATAGTTTCACGGTATGCAACTTGAGGCGCACCAATGTTAGCTTCCACACCGAATTCGCGTTTCATACGATCAACAATAATTTCCAAGTGCAATTCACCCATACCGGAAATAATGGTTTGACCGGATTCTTCGTCTGTACGAACGCGGAAAGAAGGGTCTTCTTTCGCCAGACGGTTCAGGGCAATACCCATTTTCTCTTGGTCGGCTTTGGTTTTTGGTTCAACAGCAATGTGAATTACCGGCTCAGGGAATTCCATGCGTTCCAAGATGATTGGTGCGCTTTCAGCACACAGGGTTTCACCAGTGGTAACGTCTTTAAGACCGATCGCAGCTGCAATATCACCAGCGCGTACTTCTTCAATTTCAGTACGGTCTGCAGCAGTCATTTGCACCAGACGACCGATACGTTCGCGAGTACCTTTTACTGAGTTCAATACGGTATCACCGGATTTCACAACACCAGAGTAAACGCGGATGAAAGTCAACTGACCAACGTATTTATCGTTCAACATTTTGAACGCCAATGCAGAGAATTTCTCTTCATCGCTGGCTTGACGGCTGTCGGCTTCTTCAGTGTTAGGGTTAACACCTTGAACTGGAGGAATGTCGGTAGGAGCAGGCAGCAATTCTACAACTGCATCCAACATACGTTGAACACCTTTGTTTTTAAATGCTGAACCGCACAACATTGGTTGAATTTCACCAGCCAAAGTACGTTGACGCAATGCGCCTACGATTTCTTCTTCAGTCAGCTCATCACCGCCCAAGTATTTATCCATCAATTCTTCGCTGGCTTCTGCTGCAGCTTCAATCATGTTTTGACGCCATTCTTCAGCAGTCTCAACCAATTCAGCAGGAATATCGCCATAGGTAAAGGTTGTACCTTTATCGGCTTCATTCCAAATAATGGATTTCATTTTCAACAGGTCAACAACACCGCTGAAGCTGTCTTCCGCACCAACCGGAATCACGATAGGTACTGGGTTTGCGCGCAAACGGGTTTTCATTTGCTCAACAACGCGGAAGAAGTTGGCACCTTGACGGTCCATTTTGTTTACAAATGCCAAGCGAGGTACTTGGTATTTATTAGCTTGACGCCATACGGTTTCAGATTGAGGTTGAACACCGCCTACTGCACAGTAAACCATTACTGCGCCGTCCAATACACGCATAGAACGCTCTACCTCTACGGTAAAGTCAACGTGTCCCGGGGTGTCGATGATGTTGAAACGGTGCTCAGGGAACTGTTTCGCCATACCGGACCAATAAGAAGTCACAGCAGCAGAAGTAATGGTAATACCACGCTCTTGCTCTTGTTCCATGTAGTCGGTAGTAGCCGCGCCGTCATGCACTTCGCCCAATTTATGAGTCAAACCTGTATAGAACAAAATACGTTCTGTTGTGGTTGTTTTACCCGCGTCAATATGGGCAGAAATACCGATATTGCGATACAGGCTGATAGGGGTCTTACGAGCCATTTTGTTAGCCTTTCGATATTAGAAACGGAAGTGAGAGAATGCTTTGTTAGCTTCAGCCATGCGGTGTACTTCTTCACGTTTTTTCAACGCACCGCCACGACCTTCAGCCGCATCAATCAATTCGCCTGCCAAACGCAGGTCCATAGATTTCTCACCACGTTTACGGGCCGCGTCGCGAACCCAGCGCATTGCCAAAGCCAGACGACGTGAAGGACGAACTTCAACAGGAACTTGGTAGTTTGCACCACCTACACGGCGGCTTTTCACTTCCACGATAGGTTTGGCGTTTGCAATGGCTTCGTTAAATACTTCGATTGCTACTTTGCCGGTTTTTTTCTCAATTTGTTCCAGCGCACCGTAAACGATACGTTCTGCAACAGATTTTTTACCGTCAATCATCAATACGTTCATGAATTTAGTCAGCTCAACGCTGCCGAATTTAGGATCTGGCAGTACGTCGCGCTTAGGGACTTCTCTACGTCTTGGCATTTTAATTTCCTTTAATCTATTCAGTTGGGGCAATTCCCATGAATACCCAATTGAGTATTCACTTACTCGGCCGTTGTTCAGCTTAGGCGGCCGACGTGCCTATTTGAGTCCCGATAATTATTTAGGACGCTTAGCACCGTATTTAGAACGGGCTTGCTTACGGTCTTTAACACCTGCAGTATCCAAAGAACCGCGTACAGTGTGGTAACGTACACCTGGCAAGTCTTTTACACGACCGCCGCGAATCAATACGACGCTGTGCTCTTGCAGGTTGTGGCCTTCACCACCGATGTATGAAATTACTTCAAAACCGTTGGTCAGGCGAACTTTACATACTTTACGCAATGCAGAGTTAGGTTTTTTAGGGGTAGTTGTGTATACACGGGTGCACACGCCACGTTTTTGCGGGCAAGCTTCCAGTGCAGGCACTTTGTTTACGTACACAGGCTTTTGACGGCCTTTGCGTACCAATTGGTTAATAGTTGGCATATTTTCTCGTCCTGTTGAGTTAAATACTTGCCGACACCATGTCGACAAGATTGGAATTATATTTTTATTGCAAGGGTTTAGTCAAGCAAATGACTGATAAAGTTTGGTGTTTTCCAATTTATGCCTAAATTTTAGAAACAAAGGCCGTCTGAAACATTCAGACGGCCTTTGTCATTTTAAATAAGTCCGCAATTTGGTTCTCTACTTATTTTCTCCATTGCTTTCCTTATTTATTCAGACGGCCTTAAACTCTACCCTCTTTTAAGTCCTCTAAAAAATAAAACCGCAAGACTGGCTTGCGGTTTTATTTTCACAACAATCCCGAGGGATTATTCGTCTGAAGCTTCGGTTTCAGAAGTTTCTTGATCGGCTTGCTGCCATTGTTGATGGCGACTGCGGTGGTAGGTCAAACCTGTACCGGCAGGAATCAAACGACCAACAATTACGTTCTCTTTCAAACCACGCAGCTCGTCTTGTTTGCCCATAATAGCGGCCTCTGTCAAGACGCGGGTTGTTTCTTGGAACGATGCCGCTGAAATGAAGCTGTCTGTAGACAAGGAAGCTTTGGTAATACCCAGCAACACATTTTCGTAACGTGCCGGCTCTTTGTCTTCAGCCATGGCTTTTTCATTGGCAAGCATCACATCGCCACGCTCAACTTGTTCGCCGGTAATGAACTCTGTATCACCGGAATCGACAATGTTCACTCGACGCAGCATTTGACGGATGATGACTTCGATGTGTTTATCGGAAATCTTCACACCTTGCAGGCGGTAAACCTCTTGTACCTCTTGAACAATGTAGCGAGCCAATGCTTCGATACCTTGCAGACGCAGAATGTCGTGTGGATCTACGGCACCGTCTACGATGGTTTCACCGCGGTTTACCACTTGACCATCGTGTACCAGAATCTGTTTCTCTTTAGAAATCAGGGTTTCGTATGCTACACCGTCTACGTCGGTAATAATCAGGCGCTGTTTACCTTTGGTTTCTTTACCGAAGGAAACGGTACCGGTAATTTCAGCCAACATACCTGCATCTTTCGGCACGCGTGCTTCAAACAATTCGGCTACGCGTGGCAGACCACCGGTAATATCGCGGGTTTTAGAAGACGCTTGTGGAATACGCGCCAACACATCACCCTTACCGACTTCCTGACCTTCACGAATGGTAATCACCGCACCGACCGGGAATGCCATAGAAACTGGGGTAGTCGTACCAGGAATGCAAATTTCCAGACCATTTTCATCCAACAGTTTGACAGTCGGACGCAACAGTTTAGAAGCACTAGAGGAACGACGTTTGCCGTCAATCACTACCAAAGTAGACAAACCAGTTACATCGTCGGTCTGTTTCGCAACGGTAACACCCTCTTCCACGTTTTCGAATTTCACCATACCTGCATGTTCGGTGATCATCGGACGGGTATGCGGATCCCAAGTTGCCAAGGTTTGACCAGCTTTAATGGCTTCGCCGTCTTGTACCAGCAGGATTGCACCGTAAGGTACTTTGTGACGTTCACGTTCGCGACCGATATCGTCGTGAATCACTACTTCACAAGAACGGCCAATGACAACCAACTCGCCTTTGTTGTTGGCAACATAACGCATTTGACTGCTGAAACGTGCTGTACCATTGGATTTAGCTTCTACTTGGCTGGCTGCCGCCGCACGAGATGCCGCACCACCAATGTGGAACGTACGCATGGTCAGCTGAGTACCTGGCTCACCAATGGATTGTGCAGCAATCACACCTACAGCTTCACCAGCGTTAACCAGTTTACCGCGCGCCAAGTCGCGGCCATAACAGTGTGCACACAAACCATGACGGGTTTTACAAGTAATTGGCGTACGGACTTTAACCTCGTCAACACCAGATTGGTCAATGATATCGACTAATTTCTCAGTCAGCAATGTACCTGCCTCAACCAATGTTTCTCCTGTTGAAGGATCAACAACATCTGATGCTGTAACACGGCCTAAAATACGATCGCGCAACGCTTCAATTACGTCACCGCCTTGTACTACTGCTTTCATGACAAAGCCGTCTGAAGTACCGCAATCGTCTTCAACAACCACCAAGTCTTGGGTTACGTCTACCAAACGACGGGTCAAGTAACCGGAGTTTGCAGTTTTCAACGCGGTATCCGCCAAACCCTTACGCGCACCGTGGGTCGCAATAAAGTATTGCAATACGGTCAGGCCTTCGCGGAAGTTAGAGGTAATAGGCGTTTCAATAATCGAGCCGTCAGGTTTTGCCATCAAACCACGCATACCGGACAACTGTTTAATCTGAGCTGCAGAACCACGGGCACCAGAGTCGGCCATCATGTAAATAGAGTTGAAGGACTCTTGATCAACTTCGTTGCCGTCACGGTCGATGACTTTTTGTTTGGACAGGTTGTCCATCATCGCTTTAGCGATCTTATCGCCGGCACGACCCCAAATATCGACCACTTTGTTGTAACGTTCACCGTTGGTTACCAAACCTTGACGGTATTGATCTTCGATTTCTTTAACTTCGGCATTAGCCTCGGCCAGCAAAGCTGCTTTTTCTTTCGGAATTTCCATATCGTCAACCGCAATGGAAATTCCGCCTTTAGCCGCAAAACCGAAACCGGTGTACATCAAGTGGTCGGCGAAAATAACTGTGTCACGCAGGCCGCACAGACGGAATGATGCGTTAATCAGTTTAGAAATTTCTTTTTTCTTCAGCGCTTTGTTGATGTACTCGAACGGCAGGCCTTTAGGCAAGATTTCGCTCAACAATGCACGGCCGACAGTTGTTTCGTAACGGTTAACAACAGGCTCAAACTCACCTGCTTCGTTTTTCACCCATTCACGCAGACGTACGGTAATTTTCGTACCCAGTTCAACCTGTTTGGTATGGTATGCACGATGCACTTCTTTCACATCGGCAAACAGGCTGCCTTCGCCTTTGGCATTGATACGGTCGCGGGTCATGTAGTACAGACCCAATACGATATCTTGAGAAGGTACGATGATTGGTTCGCCGTTGGCTGGAGACAATACGTTGTTTGAAGCCAGCATCAGCGTGCGTGCTTCCATTTGTGCTTCCAAGCTCAATGGAACGTGTACAGCCATTTGGTCACCGTCAAAGTCGGCGTTAAATGCGGCACACACCAATGGGTGCAACTGAATCGCTTTACCTTCGATCAGGATAGGTTCGAACGCTTGAATACCCAAACGGTGCAGGGTTGGCGCACGGTTCAGCATAATCGGATGTTCGCGGATCACTTCTTCCAAGATATCCCATACTTCAGGTACTTCTTGTTCTACCAATTTTTTCGCAGCTTTAACGGTAGAAGCCAAACCTTGTTTTTCCAATTTGTGGAAAATAAATGGTTTGAACAGTTCCAACGCCATTTTTTTCGGCAGACCACATTGGTGCAGACGCAGGTATGGGCCTACGGTAATCACGGAACGACCGGAGTAGTCCACACGTTTACCCAGCAGGTTTTGACGGAAGCGGCCGCCTTTACCTTTAATCATATCTGCCAATGATTTCAGCGGACGTTTGTTGGCACCAGTCATGGCTTTACCGCGGCGGCCGTTATCCAACAGAGAGTCAACTGCTTCTTGCAACATACGTTTTTCGTTACGAACGATGATGTCAGGCGCATGCAATTCCAACAGACGTTTCAGACGGTTGTTACGGTTGATAACACGACGGTACAAATCGTTCAAATCGGAAGTGGCAAAACGACCGCCATCCAATGGAACCAACGGACGCAAATCAGGCGGCAATACCGGCAGCACATCCATAATCATCCATTCCAGTTTCATACCGGAACGGTGGAAGGCTTCCAATACTTTCAAACGTTTGGCGATTTTTTTGATTTTGGTGTCAGAACCGGTAGATTCCAGCTCTTGACGCAAAATTTCGATCTCGCCGGTAATATCCAAGGTACGCAGCAATTCACGGATACCTTCTGCACCCATTTTGGCATCGAAGTCGTCGCCGTATTCGTCCAGTTTGTTGTAGTAATCGTCCTCAGTCAGTAATTGACGACGTTGCAACGGAGTCATACCGGGATCGGTTACCACAAATGCTTCAAAGTACAATACGCGTTCGATATCGCGCAAAGTCATGTCCAATACCATACCCAAGCGGGAAGGCAGGGATTTCAAGAACCAAATGTGGGCAACAGGTGCAGCCAATTCAATGTGGCCCATGCGTTCGCGGCGTACTTTAGACAGGGTCACTTCTACGCCACATTTTTCACAGGTTACGCCTTTAAATTTCAAGCGTTTGTATTTACCGCACAAACATTCATAGTCCTTGACAGGGCCAAAGATTTTGGCGCAGAACAAACCGTCGCGCTCAGGTTTGAACGTACGGTAGTTGATGGTTTCAGGTTTTTTAACTTCGCCATAAGACCATGAGCGGATGGTTTCGGGAGAGGCAATACCGATTTTGATGGCATCAAACTCTTCTTCCATGCCGGCAGTTTGCAACGGATTAAATAAGTTCAACAAATTCATTTTTGCTCCTTGAAGGAAGTATTTTTACCGCATGGCGGATTTTCGATATTGTGAAACGGTACTTTTGATTTCAGACGGCCTAAATGCCGATTGCTTCATTCTTATTCTGAAACCGCTTTTTCAGACGACCTTGAAAGGCCGTCTGAAAACTTCTGTTTAGTAACGTTCCAAATCGATATCCAAGCCCAGTGAGCGAATCTCTTTAACCAATACGTTGAAGGATTCAGGCATACCGGCATCGATTTTGTGTTCGCCTTTGACGATGTTTTCGTACATTTTGGTACGGCCGTTCACGTCGTCAGACTTCACAGTCAGCATCTCTTGCAGCGTGTATGCCGCGCCGTATGCTTCCAATGCCCAAACCTCCATCTCACCGAAACGTTGGCCACCGAACTGAGCTTTACCGCCCAGAGGCTGCTGGGTAACCAGACTGTATGGACCGGTAGAACGGGCGTGCATTTTTTCGTCAACCAAGTGGTGCAGTTTCAGATAGTGCATCACACCGACTGTAACCTTGCGGTCAAATGCTTCGCCTGAACGGCCGTCATACAGCGTGATTTGAGTTTTACTGTCATTGAAGCCCAGTTTCTCAACCTCAGGATCTTCGCTTGGGTAAGCCAAGTTCAACATTTCGCGGATTTCAGACTCTTTCGCACCATCGAATACAGGAGAGGCGAAAGATGCACCTTTACGCAGGTTGGAAGCCAATTCGATGATTTCTTCATCTGTCAGGCTGTCCAAATCTTCTTTCTTACCGCTACCGTTGTAGAGTTTGTTCAAGAATTCACGCAGCTCGCTGGCTTTGCGTTGCTCTTTCAGCATTCGGTCGATGCGTTCGCCGATACCTTTTGCCGCCCAACCCAAGTGAACTTCCAAAATCTGACCGATGTTCATACGGGAAGGTACGCCCAATGGGTTCAGTACGATGTCTACCGGACGGCCGTCAGCCATGTAAGGCATGTCTTCCACTGGCAGAATGCGTGATACCACGCCTTTGTTACCGTGGCGACCCGCCATTTTGTCACCGGCTTGCAGACGGCGTTTGATGGCGATAAATACTTTCACCATTTTTTGTACGCCTGGTTGCAGCTCATCGCCTTGGGTCAGTTTTTTCTTCTTGATCTCATACAACTCATCCGCTTCTTCGCGTTTTTGTTTCAGGCTCAATTTAATCAGTTCCAACTGTTTGGCCAAATCTTCGTCAGCCAGACGGATGTCAAACCAATCATGTTTGCTGGACAGGCTTGCCAAATATTCGGTAGTAATTTCGCTGCCTTTAGCCAGCTTCATCGGACCACCATTGGCTTTTTGACCAACAATCATACGCTCGATACGGTCGAATGCGTCATTATCGAAAATACGTAATTGATCGCCCAAATCTTGACGGTAACGTTTCAATTCAGAATCAATAATGGATTGAGCACGTTTGTCGCGTTGGATACCTTCACGAGTAAAGACTTGAACGTCGATAACGGTACCGCTCATGCCGGTAGGCATACGCAATGAAGTATCTTTTACATCAGATGCTTTTTCACCGAAGATGGCACGCAGCAGTTTTTCTTCAGGAGTCAGTTGGGTTTCGCCTTTAGGTGTTACTTTACCTACCAAGACGTCACCTGCTTCTACTTCTGCACCGATATACACGATACCGGATTCATCCAAACGGTTTTGCATACGCTCAGACAAGTTCGGAATATCGCGGGTAATGTCTTCCGCACCCAGTTTAGTGTCACGTGCGACAACGTTCAGCTCTTCAATGTGAATCGAAGTATAGCGGTCGTCTGCAGCCACTTTTTCTGAAATCAGAATCGAGTCTTCGTAGTTGTAACCGTTCCATGGCATGAAGGCGATGGTCATGTTTTGACCCAAAGCCAACTCGCCCAAGTCGGTAGATGCACCGTCGGCCACCAAGTCACCACGTTGCAACACATCGCCTGCTTTTACGGCCGGACGTTGGTTGATGTTGGTAGATTGGTTAGAACGAGTGAATTTAACCAAGTTATAAATATCGACACCCACTTCACCGGCAGTCGCTTCATCATCATGAACACGAACCACAACGCGGTTTGCATCTACATACTCAACCACACCACCACGGCGGGCAACGATTGCAGTTGCAGAGTCAACGGCAACAGAGCGCTCGATACCGGTACCAACCATCGGTTTTTCAGGGCGCAGACACGGTACGGCCTGACGTTGCATGTTGGCACCCATCAATGCACGGTTCGCGTCATCATGTTCCAAGAATGGAATCAGAGATGCTGCAACGGATACCACTTGACCGGTTGCCACGTCCATATATTGAACGCGGTCAGGCGTTGCCATAATGGTTTCGCCTTTTTCACGACAAGTGACCAAGTCGCCAATCAAATTACCATCTTTGTCCAAATCGGCATTTGCCTGTGCAATCACATAACGACCTTCTTCGATAGCAGACAAGTAGTCGATTTCTTCAGTTACTTTGCCATCGACAACACGGCGGTAAGGAGTTTCCAAGAAACCATAATCATTGGTACGCGCATAAACGGATAATGAGTTGATCAAACCAATGTTTGGACCCTCAGGTGTTTCAATAGGACATACACGGCCATAGTGGGTCGGATGTACGTCTCGCACCTCAAAGCCTGCACGTTCGCGAGTCAAACCGCCCGGGCCCAATGCAGATACACGGCGTTTATGGGTAACTTCAGACAATGGGTTGGTCTGATCCATAAATTGGCTCAATTGGCTGGAGCCGAAGAATTCTTTAATCGCAGCAGAAACAGGTTTCGCATTGATCAAGTCATGCGGCATCAAGTTCTCAGATTCTGCTTGGTTCAAACGCTCTTTAACTGCACGTTCTACACGAGCCAAACCGCTGCGGAATTGGTTTTCAGTCAACTCACCCACAGAACGAACACGACGATTACCCAAGTGGTCAATATCATCTACTTCGCCATGACCGTTACGCAGTTCAACCAATGTAGCAATGGAAGCAACGATGTCTTCAACACTCAGAACGTAACCGCCTTTTTCAGCTGCTCCGGCCAAAGTTTCATTCAGCAAACGGCCATACCAAGAGTTTTGTTGTGCTTCAGACAATTTTTGCTCGTATGTGCGCGTATTAAATTTCATACGACCTACGCGAGACAAATCATAGCTGTCTTCACTGAAGAACAAGCGGTTGAAGAGCTGCTCAACAGCTTCTTCGGTAGGCGGTTCGCCAGGACGCATCATGCGGTAAATCGCAACGCGTGCAGCCTGCTGATCAGCAGTTTCGTCTGTACGCAGAGTGCTGGAGATGTAACCGCCTTGATCCAATTCATTGATATAAAGGGTCGTAATTTCTTTTACGCCATGGATATCAAGCTTGGCCAACAGTTCTTCTGTAATTTCATCGTTAGCAGAAGCCAATACTTCGCCGGTTTCCGGATCAATCAGGTCAGCAGCCAATGCTTTACCCAACAGGCTTTCTGGCTCTACATCCAGACGAGTCAAGCCTGCATTGGTAATATCACGGATATTTTTCGCAGTAATGCGTTTACCTTTGGCGACCAGTACATTGCCTTCTTTATCCAAGATATCAACTTTGGCAGTTTCACCTTTCAGACGGCCTGCAACCAGATCAGTTTGAACACCGTTTGAAGACAAATAGAAAGTTTCTTTATCGTAGAAAATATCCAAGATTTGTTCATTGTTGTAGCCCAAAGCTTTCAACAAAATCGTAACCGGCATTTTACGGCGACGGTCGATACGGAAATACAGCAAATCTTTTGGATCAAATTCGAAATCCAACCATGAACCACGGTAAGGAATAATACGAGCAGAGAACAACAGCTTACCGGAAGAATGTGTTTTACCACGGTCATGCTCAAAGAACACACCAGGAGAACGGTGCAGCTGGGAAACAATCACGCGCTCAGTACCATTGATAACAAAAGAGCCACTTGGCGTCATCAATGGGATTTCGCCCATATACACTTCGTTTTCACGAACTTCTTTTACTGTCGGCTTAGATGCTTCTTTATCCAAAATCACCAAACGGATACGAGCACGCAATGGGGCCGCATAAGTAATGCCGCGCAATTGGCATTCAGGAATATCGAACAAAGGCTCGCCCAATGTGTAATGCACAAACTCCAAGCGCGCATAACCATTATGGCTCACAATCGGGAAAATAGAATTAAATGCCGCTTGCAGACCATCATCAGTACGTTGGTCAAAAGCATTTTCCAGCTGCAAAAATTTCGCATAAGAATCAATTTGGGTTGCCAGCAGGAAAGGAACATCTAAGACATTCTCTCGCTTTGCAAAACTCTTACGGATACGTTTTTTCTCGGTAAACGAATAGCTCATATACACTCCGAAAAGCAATTTTAAATAATAGGCCGTCTGAAACAACGGCATGCATCAATCTGATATTTACATTTATTTGCAATGATTTTATAAAGGCTATGCAAATAAATGTAAACAATGCCTGATGCTTATTTTAAGAAGCAAAATAAGGCTGGCAGAAAACTGCCAGCCTTCATAGGAAGCATCAAATTATTTGATTTCGACTTTAGCGCCGGCTTCTTCCAGTTGTTTTTGGATGTCTTCAGCTTCAGCTTTAGAAACACCTTCTTTCAGAGTTTTAGGTGCACCGTCAACGATGTCTTTAGCTTCTTTCAGACCCAAGCCAGTGAGAGCGCGGACAACTTTAATCACGCAAACTTTTTGATCACCGGCAGAAGCCAATACTACGTCAAATTCAGTTTTCTCTTCAGCAGCAGCTGCACCAGCACCTGCAGGACCTGCAACTGCAACTGCAGCAGCAGAAACGCCAAATTTTTCTTCAAAAGCTTTAACCAAATCGTTCAATTCCATTACGGTCAAAGAACCAACGGCTTCCAAAATGTCTTCTTTAGTAATAGCCATGCTATTTATACTCCAAATATTGTATTAAAAAATAATTGATTAAATGAAACAAAATCGATTAAGCGGCTTCTTCGCCAGCTTTTTTCTCTGCCAAAGCAGCCAAACCACGTGCAAGGCCTGATACGGGAGCTTGCATAACGAACAACAGTTTGGACAACAGCTCTTCGCGGCTTGGAATAGAGGCCAACTCAGCAACCTGAGCAGCATCCATTACTTCGCCATTGTAAGAACCGGCTTTAACGATAATTTTGTCATCTTTTTTCGCGAATTGGTGCAGCACTTTAGCAGCAGCAACAGCATCTTCAGAAGCAGCATAAACCAATGGACCAACCATTTGATCGGCCAAATCTGCGAATGAAGTACCTTCTACTGCGCGACGAGCCAGAGTATTTTTCAGAACACGCAAGTAAACGCCTTCTTTACGTGCATTTGCACGAAGCTCAGTCATGCTGGAAACACTGATACCGCGATATTCAGCGACTACAAGAGTTTGAGCGTTAGCAATTGCTGCGCTAATTTCCTCTACGGCCACTTTCTTGGTTTCAATATTGAGACTCAAGGTCTACCTCCCACTGTTTATAAACAGGATACCGAAATGATATCCCACCAGCGCGGTAACCTAAAAAGACATCTTACAAGCAATCTTGCAATGTGTTTCAGGACTACCGTCTGCGTAGGGCAGTTACGATTAAATCTTACGATCCCTACGGTCTTGGACATCTACTTAATTTTAAGTAGCCCAAATCCAGGCAATCCAGAAAACTGGATCACCTGAAAATTTCTTAGTTGTTCACGCTTGCAGTATCAACGCGAACACCCAAACCCATAGTGCTGGATACAGCAACTTTTTTCAGGTACTGACCTTTAGCAGCAGCAGGTTTGGCTTTAACGATAGCATCCAGCAACGCATTGAAGTTCTCTTTCAAGTCAGCTTCAGCGAAAGAAGCACGACCGATAGTTGCATGAACGATACCGGCTTTATCTGTACGGTATTGTACTTGACCTGCTTTTGCATTTTTAACTGCTTCAGCAACGTTAGGAGTAACAGTACCTACTTTAGGGTTTGGCATCAGACCACGAGGACCCAAGATGGTACCCAATTGACCAACGATACGCATTGCATCAGGAGAAGCAATAACAACGTCAAAGTTCAGATTACCAGCTTTGATTTCAGCAGCCAGATCTTCAAAACCGACAATATCTGCACCAGCTTCTTTAGCAGCATCTGCATTTGCACCTTGAGTAAACACAGCTACGCGAGTTGTTTTACCGGTACCTTTAGGCAGAACGACTGAACCACGGATAACTTGGTCAGATTTACGAGGATCAACACCCAAGTTGAAAGATACATCAACAGACTCGTCAAATTTAGCAGTAGCAGCTTTTTTAACCAAAGCAATTGCTTCATCGATTGCGTACAGTTTGTTAGCTTCAACAGAAGAGCGCAGAGCTTTCAAGCGTTTAGATACTTTAGCCATTATACAACACCCTCCACATCCAAGCCCATTGAGCGAGCAGAGCCGGCGATAGTACGAACAGCCGCATCCAAATCAGCAGCAGTCAAATCAGGCTCTTTAGTTTTAGCAATTTCTTCCAACTGAGCGCGGGTCAATTTACCCACTTTGTTAGTCAGAGGATTAGAACTACCTTTTTGCAGACCAGCAGCTTTTTTCAACAAGATAGAAGCTGGTGGGGTTTTCATCACAAATGTGAATGATTTATCTGCAAATGCGGTGATCACGACTGGAATTGGCAAACCAGGTTCCATACCTTGGGTTGCAGCATTAAATGCTTTACAGAATTCCATGATGTTCAAACCACGCTGACCCAAAGCAGGACCAACTGGGGGAGATGGATTGGCTTTACCTGCAGGAATTTGCAGTTTGATGTAGCCGATAATTTTCTTTGCCACTTAAGGACTCCTAAAAACGGGTATAACGCGGAACCATTCCGCTTCCCAAACAGAATTTGCGATTATATCTGCTTAAAAAAAAATTTTCAAGCGAATTAAACCACTTAAATCTTTTCAACCTGACCGAACTCTAATTCAACCGGTGTTTCCCGACCAAAAATTTGAACTGAAACACGCAGTCTATTACGCTCGTAGTTAACTTCATCAACAATTCCATTGAAATCAGCAAATGGACCTTCATTCACACGAACCTGCTGACCCACTTCGAATTCAACTTTTGGTTTTGGCTTCTCAACACCTGTTTTGGCTTGTTGCAAAATAGCATCTGCATCTTTTTGAGAAATTGGGATTGGACGATTTCCGCTACCACCTACAAAGCCATTTACTCGAGGGGTACTCTTAACCAAATGCCATGAATCATCGGTCATTTCCATTTCAACCAGCACATAGCCTGGATAGAATTTACGCTCACTGATGGTTTTTCGGCCATTCTTGATGTCTACCACTTCCTCTACAGGAACGAGAATCTGACCGAAATATTCTTCCATGTTTTCACGAGTAATACGCTCTTTCAATGTTTTTTGAACATTTTTCTCGAAACCGGAATAGGCCTGTACCACATACCAACGCTTTGACATCTTTACCCTTTCCTATTTAATAAAACATCAAAAAACAACCATGAAATAATTGTATCTGCCGCATAAATGAAGGCTGCTAAAACTGCAACGAAGATAATCACAAATACAGTCATTTTAACCGCTTCATCACGACTCGGCCAAACTACCTTCTTAAACTCAGTCCAAGAGCTCTTAAAATATGCAAACAGACCTTCTTTCTTTTCAGGAGCCGGCTTATTACTTACCACAACTTCCTTTTTCTGATGGCCTTCTTTGCGTCCAGACGGATGTTCTGTCATCTTTACTCACTTATCAATACCCCACCCGCCTTCATTTTAGATAGCGGCATTGATCCATTAATTAATTCCAAATAATCTTAGAACTTAAGTACAAAAAAATTAACCGGCACAAGGCCGGTTAATTTTTTATTTGGCAGGCCAAGAGGGTCTCGAACCCCCAACCCTCGGTTTTGGAGACCGATACTCTACCAATTGAGCTATTGGCCTCTAAACTTAAGCGATTACAGAAGAAACCACACCCGCACCT
>NZ_KV792676.1:11776-101274 GCF_001808255.1 Neisseria sp. HMSC15G01 | reverse complement strand
TGACGAAGGACAAGTCAGCGGCCAAACCACACCGGAGAAAAAGCCATTCTCCATCTCTCCCCGGTTATCCGCAGCGACAACACACTGATGATACGCGAGCTGATTAAAGCAGGAGCAGGCATAGGCTATCAGCCCCTTTGGGCAGTTCAGCAGGAATTGAAGGACGGCACATTGATCCAACTCCTGCCCGATTACACCATCTGGACAGACCAACTGAACGCCACCTATGTCGACAGGGCATTTCTCAGTGCGAAAGTGCGCAGCTTTATCGACTTTCTCAATGAAAAAATATCGGAAGGATAAACATCAAGGCCGTCTGAAACACTTTTCAGACGGCCTTTAATCAAAGCAACAATCCAATCAATAATTGGTTGAGCAAAACTGTTCGCGTTTGTCCGCATCGGCGGCATAGCATGTCAAACCCATGCCTGACGCATTGCTGTTGTTCGCTTTCGCACCCGGTTTCTTGTTCACCAAAACCTTACCGTTTTTACCGATCTCCACGGTTACGCCTTTGCCGTTTTTCAGCTTCCATTTCAACACTTGCTCATCGGCACTTTGGCACTTGCTGACCGTACAGCCGCCTTCTGTCGCGACGTTGCCGTTTTTATAAATCACGCACTGCTGCTGGCTGTCGGTACAGGCCGCATATGCAGCAACGGAGAAACAGGAAATCAACGCGGCAAACAAAACAGGTTTCATGGTTTGAACTCCTAAGGTTGTGATGATGGATTTGTGATATTTGGAACTATACGCTTATTTGAAGATACCTACTACTCTTCAAATATGCATAAGTTGCAGCCATAGAAGCTGAAGCAACTGCCCCATTCAATTGATATGCAGCTCCCGTCAACATAGCACCAGCTGCATTTGCATTACCAGAGAGACCTGCATTGGCTACAGAAGCTCCCATAGCAGCACTTGTAGCGGCAAAAGATAAGGCTGCGATTGCAGCATCAAGGCCATCCAATGAATTTCTATCTGCTTCAGGCGTGGCTAAATATTTCTGAATATTATTAGCATTTTGAATCGCATCAGCAGTACTTAATCCATTTTCGCGTGCAATATTTAAAAAACTAAATCCAGCGTTTGGCATTCTCATACTCCAAATTTTAAACTAAAAACCACAACCCAAAAAACGGAAATACAAATTGCAAAAAATATAAATAAATTAATATACTGAACAATATAAAAAATCATATTAATTTGTTTAAAAAATTTACTTGACTCTGTAATATTACCAATAATAAACTTTACACTAGAGGAAAGAAAAAAAAGAGTGATCCCCCCACCATAGAATATATACTTATTAATTCTTACAAAAATAATAAAAATATCATAATATTCTATCCTGTATACATATAAAATTCCACCTAATAAAAAATAACATATCATAAAGATAAAATAAAAAATACATATAAAAATCTTTACCATATTTTAAAATTTCAACCGAAATATCTTTTATTAATTTAATAAATATAGAATGGGTTACAAACCCAATATTCAAAAGTAGTCTAAAACAATATCTGTTTTCCAATAATCTTTCATAACAATAACAAAATACTAAACAGATACTCAACTTGTAATTTTGATTAAAATACCATTACATCTAAAATCTACAATCCATTTCAGATAAACGGAATTTAACTAAAACAAACGTATCATTACAACTGTAAATGCCGGCAAAAGTTGTCTGAAAAGTTTTCAGACGACCTTTAATTGGTTTTCTACCTTACCGCTTCAACTTCGCAAACGCATCCGCCATCGCCGAATTGGTCGGGGCGCGGTCGTTGCGTTGGGGTTTGCGGTCGCGGCGTTCTTGATGTCGGGTTTCAGACGGCCTGTTGCCTTTGGCTGTGCCACCCAGTTCGTCATCCAACCGCATAGTCAGCGCAATGCGTTTACGCGCAGCATCGACTTCCAGCACTTTTACTTTCACCACATCGCCGGCTTTCACCACTTCACGCGGGTCTTGGACGAACTTGTTGGACAGGGCGGAGATGTGCACCAAGCCGTCCTGATGGACGCCGATGTCCACGAACGCGCCGAAGTTGGCAACGTTGGAAACCACGCCTTCGAGTATCATGCCGACTTGCAAGTCGCTGATTTCATGGATACCTTCAGCGAATGAGGCCGTCTGAAACTCGCCGCGCGGGTCGCGGCCGGGTTTTTCCAGCTCGGACAGGATGTCCAGAATGGTCGGCAGGCCGAAGCGTTCGTCGGTAAAGTCGGACGCTTTGATTTGCTTCACGCGCTCGCGGTTGCCGATGAGTTCGGCGGCGGTAATGCCTTGTTGCGCCAGCATTTTGGCAACTACAGGATAGGCTTCGGGGTGGACGGCGCTCGCGTCCAACGGCTCTTTGCCGCCGTTAATCCGCAAAAAGCCTGCTGCCTGCTCGAAGGTTTTTTCGCCCAAACGCGGTACTTTCAGCAATTTTTTGCGGCTGTCGAACGCGCCGTTTTCATCGCGGTAGGCAACAATATTTTGGGCAAGGGTTTGATTCAAACCGGAAATCCGCGCCAAGAGCGGGGCGGAGGCGGTGTTCACATCCACGCCGACGGCGTTCACACAGTCTTCGACCACTGCATTCAGCGATTTGGCGAGCTGGCTTTGGTTCACGTCGTGCTGATACTGCCCCACGCCGATGGATTTGGGGTCGATTTTGACCAACTCGGCGAGCGGGTCTTGCAGCCTGCGGGCGATGGACACCGCGCCGCGCAGGGAAACGTCCAAGTCGGGGAACTCGCGCGCCGCCAGTTCGGACGCGGAATAAATCGATGCGCCGGCTTCGGAAACGACGATTTTGTGCAGCCCCATTTCGGGCATTCCGCGCACCAGTTCGCCCGCGATTTTGTCGGTTTCGCGGCTGGCAGTGCCGTTGCCGATGGCGATGAGTTTCACGCCGTGTTGTTTAATCAGGCGCGACAGCGTTGCCAACATATTGTTTTCTTGATGCAAATAGACGATGACCGTATCCAGCAACTTGCCCGTGTCGTCCACCACGGCGCATTTCACGCCGTTGCGGTAGCCGGGGTCGAGACCCAAAGTAGTTATCCGTCCGGCGGGCGCGGCGAGCAGCAAGTCTTTGAGATTGCGGGCGAACACGGTAATCGCGTCGGTATCAGCGGCTTCTTTCAGACGATTTAGTGCTTCAAGCTCCAACGACAAAAAGATTTTCGCGCGCCAAGTCAGGCGCACGGTGTCGCGCAGCCATTTGTGGCCGTCTGAAACCTTAAAACGGCGGGCGATGATTTGCTCGTATTCGCTTTGCTGCGTAATCGGCGTGTCGTCGGGCTGGTATTTGAGCGCGATGTTCAACACGCCTTCGTTGCGGCCACGCAAAACCGCCAGCGCGCGGTGGCTGGGCATGGTGCGGATGGGTTCGCGGTGGTCGAAATAATCGCTGAATTTTTCGCCTTCGGTTTCTTTGCCTTCAACGACTTGCGCGTGGATTTCGGCTTCGTTCCACAGCTTGTCGCGCAGCGTGCCGATGAGTTCCGCGTCTTCGGCAAACTGCTCCATCAGAATCGCACGCGCGCCGTCCAGCGCGGCCTTGGTGTCGGGGACGTTTTCGTTCAGGTAGCCCTGCGCGGCGGCTTCCACGTCCTGCGGCTGCTCGGTAAGCAACACGTCCGCCAGCGGCTGCAAACCGTGTTCACGCGCGATTTGCGCTTTGGTACGGCGTTTGGGTTTATAGGGCAGATACAGGTCTTCCAGCGCGGTTTTGTTGTCGGCAGCTTCGATTTGCGCCCTGAGGTCGTCTGAAAGCTTGCCTTGCTCTTCAATACTTTTTAAAACAACGGCTTTGCGATCTTCCAATTCGCGCAGATATTGCAGCCGCTCGGCAAGCTGGCGCAGCTGCGTATCGTCCAGCCCACCCGTGGCTTCTTTACGGTAACGCGCGATAAAGGGTACGGTCGCGCCGTCGTCCAAAAGCTCAATGGCGGCATTGATTTGCGCGGTAGTGGCGGAGAGTTCTTGGGAGAGAATTTGGGTAATGTTCATATATTCCTTCATATTCCATCTGAACGATTGATAGGACAGCACAACGTAAGATAATTTTTGGGAAGACAAAGGATAATACTGATACACTTCATTCAAAACAAGATAACATATGCTGTATAAGGAAAACCAATGACTATTCTTATCACCGGCGGTACCGGCTTTATCGGTTCCCATACCGTTGTTTCCCTGCTGAAATCAGGCTTTAATGCTGTGATTTTGGACAATTTGTGCAATTCGTCTGCCAATATCCTCCCGCGCTTGGAAAAGATTACCGGCAAGTCTGTGCCTTTTTATCAAGGGGATATCCGTGATCGTGAAGTGTTGCGTCAAATCTTTGCAGAACACGATATTGATGCCGTCATCCATTTTGCCGGCTTGAAGGCCGTCGGTGAAAGCGTGGCCGAACCAATGAAATACTACGACAACAATGTGTCGGGCAGCTTGGTTTTGGCTGAAGAAATGGCGCGTGCCGGCGTATTTAAGATTGTGTTCAGCTCATCTGCTACGGTTTACGGCGATCCGGGTAAAGTACCTTATACGGAAGATATGCAACCGGGGGATACGACCAGCCCTTACGGTACGTCCAAGTCTATGGTGGAGCGCATTTTGACGGATATCCAAAAGGCCGATCCGCGCTGGAGCGTGATTTTGTTGCGCTATTTCAACCCTATCGGTGCGCATGAAAGCGGTTTGATCGGCGAGCAGCCAAACGGTATCCCAAACAATCTGCTGCCTTATATCTGCCAAGTGGCTTCAGGCAAGCTGCCGCAATTGTCGGTTTTCGGCGATGACTACCCTACCCCAGACGGTACGGGTATGCGCGACTATATCCATGTGATGGATTTGGCGGAAGGCCATGTGGCGGCCATGCAGGCGAAAAGCGATGTGTCGGGCGTACACCTGTTTAATTTGGGTTCGGGACGTGCTTATTCGGTATTGGAAATCATCCGTGCCTTTGAGGCAGCCTCCGGTTTGACTATTCCGTTCCAAATCAAACCGCGTCGCGATGGCGATTTGGCCTGTTTCTACGCCGATCCCGCCTACACCAAAGCGCAGACCGGTTGGGAAACCAAGCGCGATTTGGCGCAGATGATGGAAGACTCATGGCGTTGGGTCAGCAACAATCCAAATGGCTACGACGATTAAGTTGAACTGATACAGGCCGTCTGAAAGAGATGTTTTCAGACGGCCTCTTTATCTGAAAAACACACTTTCTGTCTGCTATAATCCGTTTATATTATTTTGACTATCCTCTGAAACTTATGAAAAAAATCCTTGTTACCGGCGGCGCGGGCTTTATCGGTTCTGCCGTTGTCCGTCATATTATCCCAAACACCCAAGACTCTGTCGTCAATGTCGATAAGCTGACTTATGCCGGCAATTTGGAATCTTTGACTGAGGTAGCCAATAATCCTCGCTATGCTTTTGAACAAGTGGATATTTGCGACCGCGCCGAACTCGACCGCGTATTCGCACAACACCAGCCTGATGCCGTGATGCACTTGGCTGCGGAAAGCCATGTCGACCGCTCTATTGATTCGGCAGGCGAGTTTATCCAAACCAATATCGTCGGCACATTCAATCTGCTTGAAGCGGCCCGAGCCTACTGGCAACAAATGCCGTCTGAAAAGCGCGAAGCCTTCCGTTTCCACCATATTTCTACCGATGAAGTCTATGGCGATTTGCACGGCACAGACGATTTGTTTACCGAGACCACGCCATACGCGCCGTCCAGTCCCTACTCTGCTTCTAAAGCGTCCAGCGACCACCTCGTCCGCGCATGGTTGCGTACTTACGGTTTGCCGACCATCGTAACCAACTGCTCCAACAACTACGGCCCCTACCATTTTCCGGAAAAACTCATTCCTTTGATGATTCTGAACGCGCTCGACGGCAAACCACTGCCCGTTTACGGCGACGGTATGCAAATCCGCGACTGGCTGTTTGTCGAAGACCACGCACGAGCACTGTATCAGGTTGTTACCGAGGGTGTTGTCGGCGAAACCTACAATATCGGCGGCCACAATGAAAAAGCCAATATTGAAGTCGTCAAAACCATCTGCGCCCTGCTGGAAGAGCTTGTTCCTGAAAAACCGGCCAGCGTGGCGCGTTATGAAGATTTGATTACTTTCGTACAAGATCGCCCCGGCCATGACATGCGCTACGCCATCGATGCTGCCAAAATCGGCAGGGAGCTGGGCTGGAAACCTCAGGAAACATTCGAATCCGGCATCCGCAAAACAGTGCAATGGTATTTGGACAACAAAACCTGGTGGCAAAACGTATTGAACGGCAGCTATCGTTTAGAGCGTTTAGGCACCGGAAAATAAGTTTTCAGACGGCCTGTTCCCATATTAGGCCGTCTGAAAATCATGCAAACACACACTACTCAGGAGAAAACCCATGAAAGGCATTATCCTTGCCGGCGGCAGCGGCACTCGCCTCTACCCCATCACGCGCGGCGTATCCAAACAACTGCTGCCCGTGTACGACAAGCCCATGATTTACTATCCCCTGTCCGTATTGATGCTGGCAGGAATCCGCGATATTTTGGTCATTACCACGCCCGAAGACAACGCCTCTTTCAAACGCCTGCTTGGCGACGGCAGCGATTTCGGCATTTCCATCAGCTATGCCGTTCAACCCAGTCCGGACGGCTTGGCACAGGCATTTATCATCGGCGAAGAATTTATTGGCAACGACAATGTTTGCTTGGTTTTGGGCGACAATATTTTCTACGGCCAATCGTTTACGCAAACATTGAAACAGGCTGCCGCCAAGACCCACGGCGCAACCGTATTCGGTTATCAGGTTAAAGATCCCGAGCGTTTCGGCGTGGTTGAATTTGACGAAAACTTCAACGCCCTGTCTATCGAAGAGAAACCGCAACAGCCCAAATCCGATTGGGCGGTAACCGGCTTGTACTTCTACGATCAACGCGTCGTCGAATTCGCCAAACAAATCAAACCGTCCGCCCGTGGCGAATTGGAAATCTCCGACCTCAACCAAATGTATTTGGAAGACGGTTCATTGTCGGTACAACTTTTGGGACGCGGTTTCGCATGGTTGGACACCGGCACCCACGAGAGCCTGCACGAAGCCGCTTCATTCGTCCAAACCGTGCAAAACATCCAAGACCTGCAAATCGCCTGTCTGGAAGAAATCGCTTGGCGCAACGGTTGGCTTTCTGATGAAAAACTGGAAGAGCTGGCGCGCCCGATGGCGAAAAACCAATACGGCCAATATTTGCTGCGCCTGTTAAAAAAATAATGTTTGAGGCCGTCTGAAACTTTTCAGACGGCCTTTAGATGAAAGATAAAACGATGAACATCATTGATACCGCCATTCCTGACGTAAAACTGCTTGAGCCCCAAGTCTTCGGCGACTCGCGCGGCTTTTTTATGGAAACCTTCCGCGACGAGTGGTTCAAAACCCAAATCTGCGACCGCACCTTCGTGCAGGAAAACCATTCCAAATCCAGTAAAGGCGTATTGCGCGGCCTGCACTATCAAACTGAAAACACACAAGGTAAACTCGTACGCGTGGTTGTCGGCGAAGTATTCGACGTGGCCGTCGATATGCGTAAAGACTCCCCCACTTTCGGCAAATGGGTAGGCGAAATTCTGTCCGCAGAAAACAAACGCCAACTGTGGGTACCCGAAGGTTTCGCTCACGGCTTCTATGTATTGAGCGATGAAGCCGAGTTCGTCTATAAATGTACAGACTATTACAACCCCAAAGCCGAACACTCGCTGATTTGGAATGATCCGACCGTCGGCATCAACTGGCCGTTGCAAGGCGAGCCGAACCTGTCGCCTAAAGACTTGGCAGGCAAAGTATTGGGCGAAGCCGTAACGTTTTAAAAAATAATTCAGGCCGTCTGAAAGAATGCTCCTCTTTTCAGACGGCCTACAATCCATTAATAACAATAATCGACGAAAACGCATTGTGAAAAACGCCTACATTCCCTCTCGCGGCATCCGCAAAATCCCCCATCTCTCCACCCTATTGCCTGAGTTTCATATCTGCAAAGATGGAAAAGGAGCAGAGGCTGTGGTCGGCTGGGGTTTGCGCCCGACGACACACAAAGCGCGTACTTTCGCCGCTGAACACCGGCTTCCCTTTATTGCGTTGGAAGACGGCTTTTTACGCTCGCTCGGACTGGGTGTCGCCGGTTATCCGCCCTATTCCATCGTCTATGACGACATCGGCATCTACTACGACACCACACGTCCTTCTCGTTTGGAACAACTGATTCTTGCCTCCGATACCATGCCGTCTGAAACCTTGGCTCAGGCGCAGCAGGCGATGGATTTCATCCTGCGACATCATCTATCCAAATACAACCACGCGCCCGAACTTTCAGACGATCATCCTTTACGTTCCCCATCCAAGCCCGAAACCGTCCTCATCATCGACCAAACCTTCGGCGATATGGCCATCCAGTATGGCGGCGCAGACGCCTCTACGTTTGAACTGATGTTTCAGACGGCCTTGAATGAAAACCCGCAAGCCGATATCTGGGTCAAAACCCATCCCGATGTTTTGTGCGGCAAAAAACAAGGCTATCTGACCCGGCTGGCGCAGCAACACCGCGTCCATCTTTTGGCAGAAGACATCAATCCGATTTCTTTGTTGCAAAACGTCGATAAGGTTTATTGCGTTACCTCACAAATGGGTTTTGAGGCGCTTTTGTGCGGCAAACCGCTGACCACCTTCGGCCTGCCGTGGTATGCCGGATGGGGCGTGAACGACGACCGCCATCCTAAAATCGATAGCCTTGTTCGAACCCAACGACGCGCCCCCGCAACTTGCTGCAGCTCTTCGCCGCGGCCTATCTGCAATACAGCCGCTACCTCAACCCCAATACCGGCGAAGCAGGTAGCCTCTTTGATATCATCGACTATCTGGCAACGGTCAAACGTAAAAACGACAAATTGCGTGGCGAGTTGTATTGTGTCGGCATGTCTTTGTGGAAACGCGCGGTTGCCAAACCATTCTTTAACGTACCCTCTTGCCGTCTGAAATTTATCTCCTCCACCCAAAAACTGGCCGGAGTCAAACTGTCCGATGATGCACGCATCCTTGCCTGGGGCAACGGTAAAGAGGCCATCGTCCGTTTTGCCGAACAACACCACATCCCCCTGCTGCGCATGGAAGACGGCTTTATCCGCTCGGTCGGGCTTGGTTCTAATTTAGTCCCGCCGCTGTCGCTCGTTACCGACGATATGGGCATTTATTTCAATGCCGAAATCCCGTCCCGTCTTGAACACATCCTGCAAAACCAAAACTTCGACGATCAAGACTTTCAGACGGCCTTGAAGCTGCAAAAAATGTTGACCGAAAACCACATCAGCAAATACAACGTCGACAGCTCAGACTTTACCGCTCCATCAACCGACAAAACCGTGATCCTCGTTCCCGGCCAGGTTGAAGATGATGCGTCTATCCGCTACGGTTCGCCCCGAATCTATCGCAATCTGGATCTGCTTCGTACCGTACGCGAACGCAATCCCGATGCCTATATCATCTACAAACCGCATCCCGATGTAGTCAGCGATAACCGTATCGGCCATATTTCCCCTGAAGATACGGCACGATATGCCGACCAAACCGCCGAGCAAGCAGATATCCTGACCTGTCTCCAATACGCAGACGAAGTACATACCATGACTTCGCTGACCGGTTTTGAAGCCTTGTTGCGCGGCAAAAAAGTCAGCTGCTATGGCCTGCCTTTCTATGCAGGCTGGGGGCTTACCCAAGATCTGCTGCCCATTCCACGCCGCAGCCGCAGGCTTGAGCTTTGGCAGCTGATTGCCGGCACGCTCATCCACTACCCCGACTACATCCACTACCCCGACTACATCCACCACCTCGACTACATCCACCACCGCGCATCCAATGCCGGCCATTACCTCAAACTGTGGTCGCTCTCCATCCTCAAGCGTTTGAACTACTATATTGAAGACATCCAAATCGCCAAACGCGTGGAGGCGGGCAAATACGGCAAGTTTTTTATTGTTCCTCTGCAGGTATTCAACGACAGCCAAGTCCGTATCCATTGCGACTTTCCCAGCGTCCGCAGCTTCCTGCTCCATGTTTTGAGCTCATTCGCCGCGCACGCGCCTGCCGATACCAACATCATCATCAAGCATCATCCGATGGACCGCGGCTTTATCGACTACTGGCGCGACATTAAACGCTTTATCAAAGAACACCCCGAACTCAAAGGCCGCGTGACTTACGTCCATGATGTCCCCCTGCCCGCTTTCCTGCGCCATGGCCTCGGCATGGTCACCATCAACAGCACCAGCGGCCTGTCCGGCCTGATTCACAATATGCCTGTCAAAGTGCTCGGCCGTGCCTATTATGATATTCCCGGCATTACTGACCAAAATACCTTGGCAGAATTTTGGAATCATCCGACACCGCCTGATAAAGAGCTGTTCCATGCCTACCGAATGTACCACCTCAACGTGACCCAAATTAACGGTAACTTCTACAGTAAGGTCTTTTTTCCTCACAAAAACACATCCGACTCTTCCACACCGACAACCTGACTTAGTGAAGGAAAAGTTCAGGCCGTCTGAAAAACATTTCAGACGGCCTGAAGCAAACAATATCTTAGCTACTACCATGTAAATAAAACATAAAAACTGCATTTATCATTAACAATAAATTACAAAGACAGTATAATAACTGAGATGTCATAAAAGCATACCAACTCAAGCTGAGGCCTTAATAACACACAAAATATGGATGTACTCCCAGGCAAAACAATATAACAAGCCAAACATCCTAAAGATAAGCCAGCAAGGCAATACACTTTACAAAACTGTGGCGAGCAATATTTTTACAAAACCCTCAACCGGTATCGCCGCCCATATGCCGCAGCATCCGTCTTCCACTTTATATCCGCCCGCAAACCATGACCGCCGCTCCTGATATCCTCTACCGGCAAGCCGCCGCCCTTTTGGAACAATCCAATACCGCCCAAGCCCTGCCCCTGCTGCAACAGGCCGCAGAGCAGGGTTATACGGAAGCTGCTTTTGTATTGGGCAATCATCTGCTGCAAAATGGTCATCCGGAGCAGGCACTTCCATGGCTGGAAGCCGCCGCGGCCCAACGCCATCCTAAGGCACTCTTTACCCTGCTGCAACAACGCGAACACAACGGTACCCCAACAGGACAGCTTCTCAACGACTACGCCTGGCTGGGTGAGCAAGGTCATCTTGAAGCCCAATTAATCCTCATGCGTTACCACGCGCAGCGCAACAATCCACAATCCCTTTACTGGGCGGAGCTTGCTACCGCCCGATATGCCGCGCCTGCATATTACCATCTGGCACGCCATCACCAACGCCAAGGCGACATTGCGACAGCCATCGAACAATACGAAAAAGCGGCCGCGCTCGGCGTGACTGCCGCCTGCTGGCAACTCGGTCAAATCTACTTCTACGGCACAGGTGTCAGTCCAAACCACGGACAAGCCGAACATTATCTCGAACAAGCCGCGCAAGCCGGCCACATCGCCGCACAAACCCTGCTGGCCGACCTTCTTGCCACCCAACACAAACCTGAAGCCTTAGAATGGTATCGTCGTGCCGCCGATAAGGAACACGCGAAAGCACAGGCCAAGCTGGCCCAATACGCCCTGACCGGCGAACTTTCCGAACGCGACCCGTTCCAAGCGGCGCACTATGCCAAAGCCGCTGCCGAGAAAGACTATCCTGAAGCCCTAAAAATCATGGGCGACCTCTACCGCTACGGCCTCGGCATCAAAGCCGACAACCATATCGCGCATGATTACTACCACCGGGCCGCCGCGCTGGGTTCTGCCGCCGCCGCACAAAAACTCATCAGCGACGCCGCGCTGTACCATCCGCAACAATACGAACAAATCAAAACAGCCGCCCTGCAACAGCAACAAACCGAAACCATCTACCGTTTGGCGGAAGCACAAGCCCACGCCATCGGCCGTCCCGCCGACTACAATGCTGCGCGCAAGAATTACATGGAAGCTGCCGAGTTCCACCATAAAAACGCGGCGGCAGCCTTAGGCCGCATCTACCATTACGGCCTCGGTACAGCGCCAGACCCTCGGGCGGCTGCACACTGGTACGCCATCGCTGCCGAACAAAACCATCCTTCCGCCCAATACCACCTCGCCTGTTTTTACTATCACGGGCAAGGTGTCGGCTGTCATGTTCCGACCGCCTGCTACTGGCTGCAGGCCGCCATCAGCAACGGCCACACTTCGGCTGAATCTTTAACATCCCTATTAGAACAATGGCGCCGCGAAGCGCACCATACCATCGGGCAAAAGGCCGTCTGAAAAGATTTACACTCGCATTTTTTGACAATCTTTAACTATTCCCCTAATATTTGCCAGTTATTTTTCACGGACACGTCATTGTTTTCATTTCTTTCTGAAAACACCTTGTCCGCGCATCAATACCATGACACTCGGCGGATAACGCCAAGCGTTGAAACACACTACATCCGGAACAAAAACGGATGCTCGGAAAAACATTTCTAGGAGGTGAAACAACATGGAATGGGAATTCAACAGTTATTACACACTGATTGCCGCCACGCTCGTGTTGCTGGTTGGTAAATTTCTGGTTCAAAAAATCAAATTCTTAAGAGACTTCAATATTCCCGAGCCGGTCGCCGGCGGTTTGATTGCCGCTATCGTCCTGTTCGCCCTGCACGAAGCCTACGGTGTCAGCTTCAAATTTGAAAAACCGCTGCAAGATGCGTTCATGCTCATCTTCTTTACATCCATCGGTTTGAGCGCCGACTTCTCCCGTCTGAAAGCGGGCGGTTTGCCTTTGGTTATCTTTACCGCCGTGGTGGGTGCATTCATCATCGTCCAAAACTTCGTCGGTGTCGGCTTGGCGAGCGCATTGGGCTTGGATCCGCTGATTGGCCTGATTACCGGTTCGATTACCCTGACCGGCGGTCACGGTACTGCCGGTGCATGGGGTCCTGACTTTGAAAGCAAATTCGGCCTGACCGGCGCAACCGGCTTAGGTATGGCTTCTGCAACATTCGGCCTGGTATTCGGCGGTTTGATCGGTGGTCCTGTTGCACGCCGTCTGATCAACAAATTGGGCCGTAAACCTGTCGTCAAAACTGCCAAATCCGACGACAACGATGCTGCCGACGACATCTTCGAACAAGCACAGCGCACCCGCCTGATTACTGCCGAGTCTGCTGTCGAAACCTTGGCTATGTTTGCCGGCTGTTTGGCATTTGCCGAAATCGTGGATGGCTACGACAAAGCCTTCTTCGACTTGCCTAAATTCGTATGGTGTCTGTTTGCTGGTGTGGTCATCCGCAACGTCCTGACCGCAGCCTTCAAAGTCAATATGTTTGACCGCGCCATCGACGTCTTCGGCAATGCTTCCCTGTCACTCTTCCTTGCCATGGCTCTTCTGAATCTGAAACTGTGGGAGTTGACCGGTCTGGCAGGTCCTGTGACCATCATCTTGGCCGTACAAACCGTTGTGATGATTCTGTACGCCACTTTCGTTACCTACGTCTTCATGGGTCGCGATTACGACTCTGCCGTATTGGCAGCAGGCCACTGCGGCTTCGGTTTGGGTGCCACCCCGACCGCCGTTGCCAACATGCAGTCCCTGACCCAAACCTTCGGCCCGTCGCACAAAGCCTTCCTGATTGTACCTATGGTCGGCGCCTTCTTCGTTGACTTGCTCAACGCCGCCATCCTCTCCGGCTTTGTCAGCGTCATCAAAGGCTGATACGTCTAACATAGAAAAGCACTTGCCGCATTTACTTGCTGCAAGTGCTTTTGTTATGATAGGCACGTCAGGCCGTCTGAAAGGCCGTCATCTTCAGGAGTACCCATGTACAAAAAAACCGCTTCCGTATTGATTTTAAGCACGATTCTTCTTGCCGCATGCAGCAAAGAAGAGCCGAAAGCCGCGCTTGATTGCGCCCAACCGGCCACACTGCAAAACATCCGTACCACCATCGAAGACACCCTCAAACAACAAGCGCGCTCCTTTGCCCGCAATGACAACCGCCAATTCGTCGATGCCGACAAAATCATCGCCGCCGGCCTCGAATTAGAAACCCTGCTTGAAGACCCCAAAGAAACCGAAGACAACGGCAAAGCCATCTGCCGCGCCAACCTCAAAATCCGCATCCCCGACAACATCCTCAAAACGGCCATAGACAACAGCCCGCTGATTTACGGCAACACCCCGTTGTCCGACATGCTCGAACAAAAACTGATGGGCAGCAACCTGACTTTTGAAAATAACACGTTCAGCACCACCCTGCTCTACACCCCCGACAAAGACGGCAAACCGGTTCTCGAAGACAACACTCTGAGCACCACAGCCCAGACCCTTTCCGCCACCCTGTTGCCCTACGGCGTGAAAAGCATCGTCATGATAGACGGCAAACCAGTATCCAAAGAGCAGGCCATCAAGCTGCTGCAAAACCAAAATACGGAAGAGCCGCCGACTGTTGATCCACAAGACATCCTTGAAAACAACGCCGCCAGCCAAGCCGTCGGCTTGACCGATGATGACAACGATTCAGACTACGAAGTCCTGCGTCCTGACCGTGAAACTCCGCGCAACGAACCGCCCGGCCTCAGCCAAAGCGAACTCGACAACGCGCGCGCGCAAAACCGTCAGGCAGACGGCGAGATCAACGACCTCTGGGGCGGCATGGACAGCGATGTCAAACAACAAATCCTCGGCGAACAACGCGCCTGGATTCAAAGCAAAAAACTCAACTGCCAACAAGCCGCCGCCTCCGCAGACAGCGCCGCACAAGCAGAATACCTGCGCCTGCAGTGTGAAACCCGCATGACCCGCGAACGTACACAATACCTGCGCGGCTATTCCATCAACTAAAACCGATAAGGCCGTCTGAACATTCAGACGGCCCACAAGAAAGCACATCACATCATGCAATACCGAATCCACCGTGAAGGCGATGCCCAAAACACACCATCTTCAGCCTCCACACCCGTCGATAACTGGGAGCGCAACATCCTGCGCGAAGTCCTCCTCGCCGCCTACCAAGAACAGCGCCGCGCCCGCATTTGGCGCAATATCTGGCGCGGCATCGCCGTCCTCATCTTCCTCAGCCTGATCTTCGGCCTCGCGGAAGAAGAAGGAAAAACCACGAGCATCCACGCCCGCGGCGAACACACCGCCGTTATCGACCTGACCGGCGAAATCGGCAACGACATCGACGACCAAGTCCAAATCCTGCGCGACAGCATGGAAGCCGCCTACAACAACGGCAATGCCAAAGCCATCATCATCCGCGCCAACAGCCCCGGCGGTTCGCCTGTCGTGTCCAACACGGCCTTTAACGAAGTCCGCCGCCTCAAAGCCGAACACAAAGACATTCCTGTCTACCTCGTTGCCGAAGACATGTGCGCTTCCGGCTGCTACTACATTGCCGCCGCAGCCGACAAAATCTACGCCGACCCTTCCAGTATTGTCGGCAGCATCGGCGTGATCGGCGGCGGTTTCGACTTTACCGGCCTGATGGACAAAGCCGGTGTCAAACGCCGTCTGAAAACCGCCGGCAGCAACAAAGGTATGGGCGACCCTTTCACGCCTGAAACCCCGGCACAAACCCAAATTTGGGAAAGCATGTTGGGCGATATCCACCAAGAATTTATCAAAGCCGTCAAACTCGGCCGCGGTGCAAGGTTGAAAGACAAACAGTATCCCGATGTTTTCAGTGGACGCATCTACACCGGCAAAGAAGCCAAACAGGTCGGCCTGATTGACGACTTCGGCAGCATTTACAGCGTTGCCCGCGATGTTGTCAAAGCCCCCGAGCTGGTCAACTACACGCCGCAAGACGATTTCAGCAAAATGCTCAGCCGTCGCTTCGGTGCGGAAGTGAAGGCCAAAGTCAAAGAAACTTTGTCTGAAATTTGGTAAACCAAAAAACTAAAAGGCCGTCTGAAACCCAAAATATGGGGTTTCAGACGGCCTTTTTTATATGATTTTTAAAATAAAACGCTGATTATTGTCCAAACATCCATCGGCTTCATCAAATCGGCAGGCAGATGCTCCCTGATGATGCTGTTACAGGAACACATTACGCCTGCGAACGATTAAACCTTCACGCTTCAGACGGCCTGCTGCATATTGTGCGCCATATCAAGCGCGGCGCGGACGGCGGTAATCAGGCTGCCGGAATCGGCTTTGCCCGTGCCTGCCAAGTTCAAGGCCGTGCCATGATCGACGGAGGTGCGGATAAAGGGCAAGCCGAGGGTGATATTCACACCTTCGCCGAAACCGGCGTATTTGAGCACCGGCAGTCCTTGGTCGTGATACATGGCGAGGACGGCGTCGGCATCTTTGAGCAGGAAGGGTTGGAACACAGTATCGGCCGGATAAGGGCCGCGTGCGTCTATGCCTTCGGCCTGCAGGGCATGAAGCGCCGGAATAATGGTGTCGATTTCTTCGTGTCCCAAATGGCCGCCTTCGCCCGCGTGGGGATTGAGGCCGGTAACGAGGATGACCGGTTTGGCTATGCCGAACTTATGGCGCAGGTCGTGTTCAAGAATGCGGACAACCGACTTGATTAAAGGCTTTGTGATGGCGGCGGAAATATCTTTCAGCGGCAGATGAGTGGTGACCAATGCCACACGCAGGCCGCCGCCGGTCAACATCATGACGACCTGTTCGGTATGGCTTTTTTCGGCGAGGTATTCGGTATGGCCGCTGAAAAAGCCGTTGCCTGCGTGGGCATCGTTGATGATGCCTTTGTGCAGCGGCGCGGTAACCATACCGGTAAACAGGCCGTCTGAAATGCCTTGATACGCCGTATCCAGCAGCCGGAGGACATACGCGGCATTGGCAGGATTGAGCTCGCCCGCCCGACACGCGGCATCTAAAGGAATATGCAGGACTTCGAGTTCGCCCTTGGGCAACAGATCAGCCGCTTGGGCTTGGAAGTCGCGCAGGATGACGGATTTGCCGAGCTGTTCGGCCCTTTGCGCCAACAGGTTTTTGTCGCATAAAACAACGGGGCGGCAAGGAAAGTCGGCGAAAGCCAAATCGAGGCAGATGTCGGGGCCGATGCCGGCCGGTTCGCCGGATGTGATGGCGAGAATGGGAGCAGTCATGGTGTTTCTCGGTATGGTTTACAGTATTTAGACAACGTCAGGCAAAATGCCTGCCCTACTTTTTTCAGATTAACACAAATACAAAAAGGCCGTCTGAAAACAGTTTTTGCTTGGTCAAACTGTTTTCAGACGGCCTTGGCTGTTTATCATTTTACACTTAAGAACGGCGGCCAATCATGCGGTATAAAACGTCGTGGCCTTGAATGCGGTGGACGATAACCATGGCGATGTGGCCGGCGACAAGCGCGAAGAGCAGCCAACCGAGTTTGCCGTGCGCCATATTGCCGAGATTAGACATCCATTCGATTTTTTCAGGCGAACCCTGCATCACTTCGATACCGAATACTTTCAAAGGGCCGCGGCCGCCGCCATATTGGCGGATCATGCCGATAACGGGAACGGCAAGCATGAGGACGTAAAGGGCAAGGTGGCCTGCTTTGGCAGCAAAGCTGTCGGCGGCAGGACGTTTGGACGCATTGAGCAAAGCCCAAACAATGCGCACGGCAATCACCAACAGCGTGATGAAACCGATGGATTTATGCACGCCGAAGAGCGATTTGACCCATTCTTCGCCATCGTAGATGGTCCAAACGGTAATGGTGGAGAGGATGCCGATGAAACCGAGTACGGTCAGCCAGTGCAACGCGCGCGCGACAGCATCGTAGGTTTGTGGGCGTGTAGCGGTCATAATGTTTCCTTGTTTTTGATTTGTTTGGTTTTTTGAATCGGCGGCATTGTAACAAAAATGCTCAACCAATTATGTTGCCTTTTTGAAGAGATTTCGTAAATGTTTGGAAAATTTGAAGAAATGGCGGTTTTATCCGTAAGACTGCCCAGGCCGTCTGAAAACAAGGGCAGGAATACCACCTTCTATGCCGAACTCGGGCTAAAATAGGCGTTTTTATTCTCGGGTACGCATCGATGCAGGTTTGGATTCGGCGGTTTGCGCTGTTGCTTCTGCCTTTGGGTTTCTTGGCGGTCATGGTGGCCGCACCTTTGCTGTCGCTGGCGTTTTACGACGGCGAAGGCGCTTGGGCGGAAGTGGTGGCTGATGACTATATGCGCCTGCGCTTGGGCTGGACAGTGGCGCAGGCGGTTTTGACCTGCGTCTTGGTCACGGCTTTGGGCGTGCCTGCGGCGTGGGTGCTGGCGCGGATGGACTTTGCCGGACGGCGCACGGTTTTGCGCCTACTGATGCTGCCTTTTGTGATGCCGACTTTGGTGGCGGGCATGGGCGTGCTGGCCTTGTTTGGCGCACACGGTATGCTGGCGGCAGGTTGGCAGGATACGCCGTGGCTGCTGATTTACGGCAATGTGTTTTTCAACCTGCCGGTTTTGGTGCGCTCGGCGTATCAGGGATTTGTGCGTGTGCCGCAGGCGCGGTTGCTGTCGGCGCAATCTTTGGGCGCGGACGCGTGGCGGCGGTTTGCCTGGGTCGAATGGCCGGTGGTGCGCGCATGGGTTGCCGGTGGTGCGTGCCTGGTGTTTTTATATTGTTTTTCAGGCTTCGGGCTGGCCTTGCTGCTCGGCGGCGAACGTTTTGCAACGGTGGAAGTGGAAATCTACCGGCTGGTGGCGTATGAGTTGGACATGGCGCGTGCGTCGGTGTTGGTGTGGCTGGTGCTGGCGGCTACGGCGGCGGCAGGCGGTTTGTATGCGTATTGGAGCAGGCGCGTGGCTGTAGATAAGTCGGTCTCGCCTTTGCCTCCGCGTGCGCCGATATGGGCTTGGGAAAAATGGCTGACGGCAACGGTATTGGTTATGTTGGCAGTATGCTGCCTGCTGCCTTTGGCGGCGGTGTGGCTCAAGGCGGTATCGGCAGGCTCTTCGTGGGCAGTCTTGCTGGAAGCGCAAACGTGGGCGGCAGTGTGGAATACCGTCCGTTTTTCTGCGGCAGCCGTGGCGGCGGCGACGGTTTTGGGCATGCTGTATGCGGCGGCAGCACGGCAAATGGTGTGGTTGCGCGCGCTGATGTTTTTGCCGTTTATGGTGTCACCCGTGTGCATCGCGTTCGGCGTTTTGCTGCTCTATCCGCAGTGGACGGCTTCGCTATGGCTGCTGACGGCGACTTACGCGCTGTTGGCGTATCCGTTTGTGGCCAAAGACGTACTGGCCGCGTGGGACGGTTTGCCCAAAGATTACGCGGCAGCGGCGCGCACCATGGGCGCAAACGGTTTTCAGACGGCCTGTTATGTAACCGCGCCTTTATTGAAACCGGCCTTGAGGCGCGGCCTGACTTTGGCTTCGGCAACGTGTATCGGCGAATTTGCGGCCACATTGTTCCTGTCTCGCCCCGAATGGCAGACGCTGACCACTTTGATTTACGATTATCTCGGACGCGCCGGTGCAGACAATTACGGACGGGCGATGGTGTTGACGGCGCTATTGACCGCTTTGGCTTTGACGGCGTTTTTGCTGGTGGACGAAGCGGAAGGACAAAAGGCCGTCTGAACATGATCTGCTTAAATTCCCTTCACATTCACCACACTATTGCCGCGCCTTGTATCGAAAATTGATTGAATCCGCTATATAATTTGTTTTTAACCGCACTCAACACGCCCCTATCATGACCGATTTAGAAACCAAACGCCTTGAAACCCAAGCCATGCTGGACAATGCCGACTTGCTGTTTGACCAAGAACAATGCCGCGCGGCCTTGCAAAAAGTTGCCGACGACATCACCCGCGACTTGGGCGGCAAATATCCCCTGCTCCTGCCTGTGATGGGTGGTGCGGTGGTGTTTACAGGGCAGCTGTTGCCGCTGTTGCGCTTCCCTTTGGACTTTGACTACGTCCATGTTTCCCGCTACGGAGACAAACTCGCAGGCGGCGCGTTCAACTGGAAACGCATGCCCGACCCCGAGCAAATCAAAGGCCGTCATGTAGTCGTTTTGGACGATATTTTAGACGAAGGCCACACCATGGCCGCCATTCAGGAAAAACTGTTGAAAATGGGCGCGGCAAGCTGCCGTGCGGCCGTGTTTGCCAACAAACTGATCGACAAAGAAAAACCGACCAAAGCCGATTATGTCGGTTTGGACGTGCCCAACCGCTACGTCTTCGGTTACGGTATGGATGCCGCCGGCTGTTGGCGCAACCTCGGCGAAATCTACGCCTTAAACAATAAATAAAACAAAGGCCGTCTGAAAAATCTTCAGACGGCCTCAACCCCAATAATAGGAACACATCATGATAGGTTTGTTAATCATTACACATGAAACCATAGGTGAAGCCTATCGCGGTTTGGCCGACCATTTTTTTCCCAACGGCTTCCCCGAAAATCTCCACATCCTCGGCGTACAGCCCGATGAGGATCAAAATGACATCATCAACACTGCCATCGCCGCATTACAGGAATTTCCCGACAACCGCGGCGTGCTGATCATGACCGACATCTTCGGCGCAACCCCGTGCAACGCCGCACGCCGGTTGGTGCGAGAAAACAAATCCGCCATCCTGACCGGCCTCAACGCCCCGATGATGATTAAAGCCATCCAATACTCATCACAAGCCGAAAACCTCTCCGACTTCACCGAAACCGTCAAAGAAGCCGCCATCCGGGGCATTTTCGCCATTACATCCGCACCTGAAGACCTGGTGTGCAAAGAACACGGCTAAGGCCGTCTGAAAACATTCACTTTACGAACATTACATTTAGGGGACATCCATGCTCAAACAAGAAATCGAAATCATCAACAAACTCGGCCTGCACGCGCGCGCTTCCAGCAAATTCACCCAAACCGCCTCCCAATTCCAAAGCGAAGTCTGGGTCACCAAAAACGGCAACCGCGTCAACGGTAAAAGCATCATGGGCCTGATGATGCTGGCCGCCGCCAAAGGTACCGTGATTGAACTGGAAACAGAAGGCGCAGACGAAGCCGCCGCCATGCAGGCATTGACCGACCTCATCAACGACTACTTCGGCGAGGGCGAATAATGAGCATCGTCCTACACGGTGTAGCCGCGGGCAAAGGCATTGCCATCGGCCACGCCCACCTCATCACGCGCGGCACAACGGAAGTCCCCCAATACGACATTGATCCTGACAAACTCGATGCCGAAGTTGCCCGTTTCGACAACGCCATCAAAGCCACGCGCAAAGAATTGGAACAGCTGCGCGGCGCGATTCCCGAAAACGCCCCGACCGAATTGGGCGCGTTCATCTCCCTACACCTGATGCTGCTGACCGACGTCACCCTCTCGCGCGAACCCATCGACATTTTGCGCGAGCAGAAAATCAACGCCGAATGGGCATTGAAACAACAAAGCGACAAACTCGCCGCCCAGTTCGACAGCATCGACGACGACTACCTGCGCGAACGCAAACAGGACATGCTCCAAGTCGTCCGCCGCATCCACAACAACCTTGTCGGCCAAAGCAACGAAATCAACCTCGCCGGCAACCTGTTTGACGACACCGTCCTCATCGCGCACGACCTCTCGCCTGCCGATACCGTATTGTTCAAAGAGCAGCACATTACCGCCTTCGTAACCGATGCCGGCGGTCCGACCAGCCACACCGCCATCTTGGGCCGCAGCCTCGACATCCCGTCCGTCATCGGCCTGCATAACGCCCGCAAACTCATTACCGAAAACGAAATCGTCATCGTCGACGGCATCAACGGCGTCCTCATCATCGATCCCGACGAAGTCGTCCTCAACGAATACCGCCGCCTCGCCCGCGAATACCGCAGCCACAAGCGCGAACTCAACAAAATCAAAAAAACCGCCGCCACCACGGCCGACGGCATCAACATTGAGTTGCTCGCCAACATCGAATCCGCCGAAGACATCAAAGCCCTGCACAACTTCGGCGCAGACGGCGTCGGCCTGTTCCGCAGCGAATTCCTCTACCTCAACCGCGACAACATGCCGACCGAAGACGAACAATACGAAGTCTATGCCGGCATCGTCAAAAAACTCAAAGGCAAAAACATCACCATCCGCACTGTCGATTTGGGCGTCGATAAAAATCCGCGCTGGTTCGGCCAAAACAGCACACCCAACGGCAGCCTCAACCCTGCACTCGGCCTGACCGGCATCCGCCTATGCCTCGCCGAGCCGGTCATGTTCCGCACCCAAATGCGCGCTATCCTCCGCGCCGCCGCACACGGCCCCGTGCGCATAATGTGGCCGATGATTACGTCCATTTCCGAAGTGCGCCAATGCCTTATCCATCTGGACACGGCCCAACGCCAGCTGACCGAACGCGGCGAAACCTTCGGCCCGGTCAGCATCGGCTGCATGATCGAAATCCCGTCCGCCGCCATGACCGTCGGCAGCATCCTCAAGCTCGTCGACTTCGTTTCCATCGGCACCAACGACCTGATTCAATACCTCCTGTCGGTCGACCGCGGCGACGACAGCGTCAGCCACCTCTACCAACCCGGCCACCCTGCCGTCCTCAAAACGCTGCAACACATCATCCGCACCGCCAACCGCATGGAAAAAGGCGTCTCCATCTGCGGCGAAATGGCCGGCGATACCGTCTTTACCCGCCTATTGCTCGGCATGGGCTTGCGCCGATTCTCCATGAACCCCAACAACCTGCTTTCGGTTAAAAACATCATCCTGCACAGCCACACCGGCCATCTTGAAAACGATGCTGCCAAAATCCTGCGCTGCGAAGACCCGGAAAAAGCCGAGAAACTGATTAAAATCCTCAACCAAAGCGAGCAGAACGAAGACAAGGCCGTCTGAAATTCGCAAAATATCCGAAACCGACACAAGGGCGTATTGAACACGCCCTTTTTATTTTTTCCCATTTTGGGTTGACACCCGATTCCCCTCAAGCCTTTCCTATTTCGCCATTTCAAAAACCAACCGAGACCTTTGCAATAACATAGGTTACTAAAATTTTATGCTCAATCTCATTTTCAAAATGCAAAACCTTTCTGATTTTTCCTATTTTTTGCTCAATATCAGGAAGGTTTTAGTCAATTGAATTTTTTTGGCGCATTTTTATGCGTCAAATTTCGTTAACAGACTATTTTTGCAAAGGTCTCCAACCTTTTTTACTTTTCCCAAACACCGCTTACAGGCCGTCTGAAAAATATAGGGCGCAAGTGAAATAAAACTTTTATGCCTACACTAAAGGCCGTCTGAACCCTGATTGCAAGGTTTCAGACGGCCTTGTTTTCAACCGAATACCTTTTATTTTGTTGCAATAAAAAACCCTTTACCTATCCATTTCAGCTACTGCCCACTATGGCTTTAGACACACCATATCATTCCTTTTCACTAAGTCTTCAGTACACCCAAGCCCTATATCAACACTATCCCTTCGTTTTAATGATGAAACTTTTTATTTCGAAATATGTCTACTCACTCGTTTCACTTGAAAAAAGATTCAATACCTTGTAAATTTATAAAAAGATAATGGTTATCATCATATTTTAAAGGAATAATCCATGAGATTTACGCAACTTTCTGCTTTGATTGCCGTCGCAGCTTTATCAGTCGGCTCCGTATCCGCTTTTGCCAAACCGGTTCAGCTGACCGATATCCTCGGCCGTAAGGTAACTGTCGACCTGCCTGCCAAGCGCGTGGTGTTGGGCTTCTACTACCAAGACTACATGGCCATCGGCGGCAAAACCGCGCTGGACAACGTCGTTGGTTTTTCCAAAGCAGTTTGGGCCGACTGGGCGCCGCCAAGCTGGGCGGCATTCAGCAAAGCCGTGCCTAAACTGAATCAGCTGACCGACGTGGGCGAAGTGGAAGTCGGCACGTTCTCGATTGAGAAAGTATTGGCGCTGAAACCCGATTTGCTGGTTTTGGCCGAATGGCAATACAAGGCTTTGGGTTCCGATCTCGACCGCATCAACAAAGCCGGCATCCCCATCGTCGTGTTGGATTACAACGCGCAAACAGTGGCCAAACACGTTCAATCGACCAAGCTCATCGGCACGCTGACCGGCCAGCAGCAAAAAGCCGACAAACTGGCGGCAGACTACAAACGCATCGCCGACACCATCCAGGCGCGCGTGAAAAAAGCCAACCGGCCCAAGCCTAAAGTCTATATCGAGTTCGGCAACAAAGGCCCTGCCGAACACAGCGTTACCTTCGGCAAGAGCATGTGGGGTTCGATGGCGACACTGGTCGGCGGCAACAATATCGCCGCTTCTTCGGTCGAATTCTACGGCCCGATCAATCCTGAAAAAGTCCTCGCCGCCAAACCCGACGTGATCGTGATTACCGGCCGCGAAACCGAATTGAAGAAAAACCCTGCCGCCATGGTGATGGGCTGGGGCATTCCAAAAGCCGAAGCGGAAAAACCGCTTGGCAGGCTTTGCCAAACGCGCCGGCTGGGCCAACCTGCCTGCGATTAAAAACAACCGCCTCTATGCCGCCTACCACGCCAACTCGCGCACGCTGTCCGACAGCGCATCGATTCAGTTTATGGCCAAAGCGATTTATCCGCAGTTGTTTAAGGATTTCAACCCTGAAAAAACCTATTTGGACTTCTACCGCCAAAACCTGCCCGTCGTACCGAACGGCACATTCTACCTCTATCCGAAAGGACAATAAGGTAATTTAGATTTTCAGACGGCCTTTAAAATCGGAAGGCCGTCTGAAATTTTTGCGGAAGAAAAAGGCAAACCTGTTTCTCCCCTTTCACAACACTCTTTTTTAAAGGTTTGAAACATGAATGATTCGGTTGTCGCCGAGATTGTGAAAAACCAGCGCAAGTTGGAAGGCAAGCGTTGGTTGATTGTGTTGATGTTTTTAGTCATCGCGGCGGTCAGTTTCCTATTCGACATCGCCACCGGCCCTGCGATGACGGACACGCTGCCCGTCGGCGAAGTGGTCAATGTTTTGCTGGGCAAACCCGAAGTCGATGAAATGAACCGCCTGATTGTGATGGATTTGCGCCTGCCGATTGCGGTGATGGCGTTGGTGGTCGGCGCGGCTTTAGGTGTCGGCGGTGCGGAAATTCAAACGCTCTTGAACAACCCGATGGCCAGCCCTTATACGCTGGGCTTGGCTGCGGCGGCAGGTTTGGGCGCGTCGGCGGTGATTGCGTTCGGCGGTTTCGGGCTGCCTGAAACGGTCGCCGTCCCCATCGGTGCGTTTGTGATGACCATGCTGGCTTCGGGCATCTTGTTTCTGTTTGCCTCAGCGCGCCGCTTCAATTCGGCGATGTTGGTGTTGGTGGGGATTGCGCTGTTGTTCCTGTTTCAGTCGATTTTGTCGCTGATTCAATTTATCGCCGCGCCTGAGATTTCGCAGCAGATTCTGTTTTGGCTGTTCGGCAGCCTGACCAAGGCGACTTGGGAAACAGTCATCGTTACGGCGGCGGTTACGGCGGTATGCGTGTTTCTGCTTTCGCGCGATGTGTGGAAGCTGACTGCGCTGCGCTTGGGCGAAGAACGCGCCGTCGGGCTGGGCATCAATCTGCAATTTTTGCGTCTGAAAACGCTGGTGTTGGTGGCGGTAATGACGGCAACGGCCATCAGTTTTGTCGGCGTCATCGGCTTTATCGGACTGGTTGCGCCGCATGTGGCGCGGATTCTTTTGGGCGAAGACCAACGTTTCTTCCTGCCCGGCGCGATGCTGGCAGGGGCGGCGTTTCTGTCGGTGGCCAGCGTGTTGTCCAAGGTGATTATCCCCGGCGCGCTGTTTCCGGTGGGGATTGTTACGTCGTTTGTCGGCGTGCCGTTCTTCTTCTGGATTGTATTAACGAAACGATAGGCCGTCTGAAATGTTGAAACTTGAAAACGTACACATCCGGCGCGGCGATTATGTGGTCGCCGACAATATCGATTTGACGCTGGAACAAGGCAAAGTCTATTCCGTGCTCGGCCCGAACGGCACGGGCAAATCCTCGCTGATGAAAACGATTTTCGGCGAAGTCGCGCACAAAGGCACCATCCGCTACGGCGACGAAGTGTTGAGCAAAATCCACCTGCAAAGCTGGCGCAAACGCATAGGCTATATGCCGCAGGACACCGCCGCCGAAGCCTCGCTGACCGCGCTGGAAGTCGTGTTGCTCGGCCGCATGGACGCGCTGCACATGCACGTCGGCGACGAACTGCTGCACGAAGCCGCAAGTATCATGGCGGAGCTGGGTATCGGCCATCTGGCGCACCGCGACGTCATGCGGCTTTCCGGCGGACAGCGGCAGCTCGTGATGTTTGCCCAAGTCATGCTGCGCCGCCCCGAAATCCTGATGCTGGACGAACCGGTCAGCGCGCTGGATATGCACCATCAGCTCAATCTTTTGGAGCGCGTGGTGCAATACACGCACGAACACAATCTGGTTACGCTGATGGTGTTGCACGATTTGAGCCTCGCCGCGCAGTTTTCAGACGGCGTGATTCTGCTTGGTGAAGGCAAAGTACAGGCGCAGGGCGCGCCGCAGGACGTGTTGCAGGCGGACATGATAGGCAGGCTGTATAAAGTGGACATCGAGCTTTTGTACGACAGCAAAGGCCTGCCCGTTATCCGCCCGATGCGGCAATCCTAGCTGGGAATCTGCCACCAAGAAACCAGCCCCAGCAATCATTTTATACTCTTCACAAAAAGGACTTTCCCATGAAAAAATCCCTCTTCCTCCTCATGCTGACCGCTTCCCTAAGCGCATACGCCGCCAACCACGAAATCAAAATGCTCGACAACGGCAAAGACGGCAGCATGGTGTTCGAGCCCGGCTACGTCAACGCCAAAGTCGGCGACACTGTTACCTTCAAAGCTGCCAACAGCGGCCACTGGGTACAAAGCAAAGCCCTGCCCGAGGGCGTTGCCGACTTCCTGTCCGAAGACGGCAAAGACTTCACCCTCAAGCTCGACAAAGAAGGCGTGTATGTCTATACCTGCCCGCCGCACCGCATGATGAACATGAGCGGCGTGATTCAGGTCGGCAAACCGGTGAACAAAGCCAAAGCGCAAGCCGTTGTCGATGAAATGGAAAACCGCGCCATGCAAAGCAAAGGCCGTCTGAAAAAATATATGGCGCAAGTGAAGTAAACGCTTTTATGCCTGTATTAAAGGCCGTCTGAAACCTTTCAGACGGCCTGTTTCCTTTGCGTAAAACACGCATCAAAGCTATATCTTCCGTTTCAGTTTCCGATAAAATAGGCCTATTCCGACACAAGACCCGTAAGCATGATACGCCGCCTTTACGCCACGTTGTGGCACCTCGCCCCCTTCCTGATCCGCCGCCACCTGCGCCGCCGCGCCCTCAAATCCCCAGCCTATCTCGAGCATTGGGGCGAGCGTTTCGGGCAGGCGTATCCCAATCCCGTACAATGCCCGATTTGGATACATGCCGTATCCGTCGGCGAAACGCGTGCAGCCGAACCTTTGGTGCAGGCATTGCGCCGCCATTTTCCCGACTCGCCGTTTCTGATTACCCAAATGACGCCGACCGGCCGCGCCACCGCGCAATCCCTGTTCCCTGATGCGCAATGCCGTTACCTACCCTACGACAAATCCGAATGGGTCGCCCGATTTTTAGCCGAACACCGCCCCATCTGCGGCATTTTGATGGAAACCGAAATCTGGCCCAACCTGATGCACGGCTGCCAAGAAGCAGGCATTCCCCTCTTTTTGGCCAACGCGCGCCTCTCCGAAAAATCCCAACGCGGCTACCTCAAAATCCGCAAGCTGGTCGAGCCTGCCATGCAGACCCTCTCCGGCTGCTTTGCCCAAACCGCCGCCGATGCCGAACGCCTGCACCTCATCGGCGCATCCAACGTCCACGTTTGCGGCAACACCAAATACGACATCGCGCCCCCCGATGACTCGCGCCCGCTTGCCGTCGCCTTTAAAGAACGCATCGGCGCACGAGCCGTCGTCGTCTGCGCCAGCACGCGCGTGTACAAAGGCACAGACGAAGCCGAGCTGCTCCTCAAAGCATGGCAGGGCTACCGCGGCAATGCCTTGCTGGTCATCGTACCGCGCCACCCTGAAAACTTTCAGACGGCCTACGATACCGCTAAATCGCTTGGTTATACCGTGCAAAAACGCAGCGACGGACAACCCGTTTCCCCCGATACACAGGTTTGGATAGGTGACAGCATGGGCGAACTGGCCGCCTACTACCTCAGCGCAGACATTGCCTTCGTCGGCGGCAGCCTCGTCGATGCAGGCTGCCAAAACATCATCGAACCCATCTCCTGCCGCGTCCCCACCCTCTTCGGCTACTCCAACTACAACTTCGCCCAAGCCTGCAAAGGCGCAGTCGAAGCCAAAGCCGCCGTCCGCGTCGAAACCGCCGAAGCCTGGTACAGAACCACGCGCCAATACCTCGACGACGAAACGCTGCGCCAACAGCTGATCAGCCACACCGAGCAATTCATTTCGCAACATCAAGGCGCCAGTGCCAAAATTGCCAAAGCGATTGCAGATTGTTTGAACCAGCGTTAAACAATAAAAAACCGCCCATTCATGACAAACAGGCGGAAACTGAAAAACAGTTTTTTGTTTTCAGCCGTTTAATTGACTAAGAGCAGGAACAGGGTTAAGATAATCCTAATGACTGTCCGCAGTCTCAGCCATGAACGACCCGTGCGAGTGGTATGTTTCATGATTGAAACCATCCTTTCTAGGGCGGTTTCAGCACAAAGCCCCACTGCAATGGGGCTTTTTTGCTACCAGCCCCACGATAATTATACCCAAACTTCCTAAAATCATTCCAAACAAATTTCCACTGAAAAGGCCGTCTGAAACCCCAATGTTTTGGGTTTCAGACGGCCTTTTCTCAACCTACAAACTTAACGTCCTGCTTTCAACACGCGGCGTGCAAACACGAACATACCAAAAACAAAAAACGCCAAGCCCAGCCATTTAGCGGCCGTATCCCAGTTTTCCAGGTTCAGGGCCAAAGGTGCATCCGAACCGCCGTTGGTTACGGAGAAAGCGATGATAAACGCCATAATCACACCGATCAGGCTCTCGCCGACAATCAAACCGGCGGAGAACAGCGTACCGATACGTTCCGCATTTTTCAGACGGCCTTCACGGTTTTCCTGACGGCGGGCGATGACGGATTTCAATACCGCCGCCAATACCGCGCCGATTACAATCGGCATATTCACAGACGGCGGCAGGTAAATGCCCATACCCACGGCCAATACCGGCAAAGCGCGCTTGCCGCCGGAAGATTTGCGCAATGTGAAATCGACCGCAATCAACGCCACGCCGATGCCCACGCCGGTGAAAATATAATCCCATTGCAAATTGTGCGAGAAAATACCTTGGGCGATGGTGGTCATCAAAGTTGCCTGAGGCGCGGCAAGAGCTTGGGCAGCATCCATGCCTTCACGCGGCATCGCGCCGGTAAAGCCGTAGGCTTCATACAAAAGCTCCAATACAGGCGAAATCACCAATGCACCAACAACGCAGCCGACAATCAGCGCAACCTGCTGTTTCCAAGGCGTCGCTTTTACCAGATAACCCGTTTTCAAATCCTGCAGGTTGTCATTGGAAATCGAAGCCACACAAATCACAGACGCGCCGCAAAACAGCGTCAACGCCAGCAGGAATTTGCGGTTTGCCTCGTCCGCCATCAAGCCGCCGGATTCGCCGACCAGCAGCAACACCAGCGAAATAATGACGATAGAGACGATGCCCACACCCGAAATCGGGCTGGAAGACGAACCAACCAAACCGGCCATATAACCGCAAGCCGCGGCCACCAAAAAGCCGATAATCGAAGCCAGCAGCGTACATACGACCACCAACAGCCAAGCCAAACCGCCGGAAATATGCGAGTCGCCGATAAAGTGGAAGAAGGACACGCCCAACACCAGCATCATCGCCAACACCCAGGCAATCATCGCCTTAGGCGACAAATCCTGTTCCGTGCGCTCGGTCATCTGCGCGCCGCCGAAATTGCGGAAAGACAGGCGCATGCCCTCAACCATCGGTTTCATCAAAGTCAACAGCGTCCAAATAGCCGCGATACCGATCGTACCTGCGCCGATAAAACGGACTTTTTCCTTCCACAAAGACATCGCAAAAGGAATCATCTCCACATCGGCAGGTTGCGGAATATGCGCCGACAGATAAGGCACGGCCACACCCCAGGCAATCGAGATACCCAGCAAAATCGCGATACCGCCGGTCAGGCCGACCAAATAGCCCGCGCCCAGCAAAGCCAGCGAAAAGCCCATCGGCACTTGAAACACCGACGCTCCGCCTTTAAACCAAAAGCTCGCGCTGTCCGCCACCACGCGCAAACCGCTTGCGCAGAAGCTCATCAAACCCGCCAGAGCGCCGCCCGACACCAATTCCTTGATACCGCTGCCGCCTTCCTGTTGGTCCGCATCATGGTCGCCGACCTTTAAAATCTCGGCCGCTGCCACACCTTCCGGATAAGGCAAATCGCTCTTCACCACCATTGCATAACGCAAAGGCACAGTGAAAATCACGCCCAAAATACCGCCGGACATACACAGCAGCGTTGTCTGCCAAAACGGGAAGCCCGCCCAATAACCGGCCATCAGCAAACCCGGCAGAATAAAAATAATACTGGAGAGCGTACCCGCGGCCGAAGCCTGAGTCTGCACCATATTATTTTCCAGAATATTGCTGCCTTTAAAAAACTTCAAAACCGCCATCGAAATCACCGCAGCCGGAATCGAAGACGCAAAAGTCAGGCCCACCTTCAAGCCCAAATACACATTGGATGCCGTAAAAATCACCGTAATCAACGCGCCGAGTATCATCCCCCGCAGCGTCAGTTCACGGAAGCTCGCATAAGGATCAACCGCCTGTTTCATAAAAAATCTTCCTGTATCAGGTAAACAATCAAAACTTTTCAGACGGCCTTTTGATACATCCATCAGGCCGTCTGAAAAGCCTCTCTTTTACCATTTTAATGAACTATCCGACTACACGCAAAAGCCCTATTTATTTTCATTTGACGCCAAACAATAAAATCATATCGATACAGACGTTTGGGGCAGTTTGACGGTTTCAGGTAGAATAACGCCAAATTCATCAACCGTTCAGAAAGCCGCCGCCATGTATTCACTCGTCCGCCCTATCCTGTTCCGTTTCGATGCAGAAAAGGCCCATCATTTCACGCTCAACAGTTTGCGTTCTATCGAAAAACTCGGCCTGCTGCCCAAAGTAGACAGCCACACCCGGCCAACCGAGCTGATGGGTTTGCAGCTGCCCAATCCGGTCGGCTTGGCGGCGGGTTTGGACAAAAACGGCGAGTGCATCGATGCGTTTGCCGCTTTGGGTTTCGGCTTTGTCGAAATCGGCACGGTAACGCCCAAGCCGCAGCCGGGCAATCCGCAGCCGCGCCTTTTCCGCGTTCCCGAACACCAAGGCATCATTAACCGCATGGGTTTCAACAACCACGGCATCGACGCAATGATCCGCAACATTGAAAACAGCCGTTTTAAAGGCATTTTGGGCATCAACATCGGCAAAAATGCCGTTACGCCGATTGAAAATGCGGCCGACGATTATCTGATTTGCTTGGAAAAAGCCTACGCCCACGCAAGCTACATCACGGTCAATATTTCCTCCCCCAATACGAAAAACCTGCGCGCCTTGCAGGGCGGCGACGAATTGAGCGCATTGTTGGAGGCCTTGAAAAACAAACAGGCGCAACTGGCAGCCGCGCATGGCAAATATGTGCCTCTGGCGGTCAAAATCGCGCCGGATTTGGACGAAGCGCAAATCGACGACATCGCCCATGTGGTCAAATCTGTGGAAATGGACGGCATCATCGCCACCAACACAACCATCGACAAATCAAGCTTGGACAGCCATCCGCTCGCAGGCGAACAAGGCGGCTTGAGCGGCTTGCCCGTTCGCGAGAAAAGCAATCAGGTGTTGAAACTTTTGGCGGAACGCATTGACGGCAAGCTGCCGATTATCGGCGTCGGCGGCGTCATGAACGGCGCGGACGCGGCAGAAAAAATCCGCTTGGGTGCCAGTGCGGTTCAGGTGTACAGCGGTTTGATTTATCGCGGCCCTGAGTTGATTAAAGAGTGTTTGGCTGCGTTGAAATGATACTTTCCTAAAAAACAAGGCCGTCTGAAATCTTTCAGACGGCCTTTTGCTATGCTTTCATTCTTCAAACAGATTGCCTTGTGCCAATAAGGTTTTGACCGGTGCGAAATCGCGGCGGTGTTCCGGCAATACGCCGTATTGTTTCAATGCGGCCAAATGTTGCGCCGTGCCGTAGCCTTTGTGGCGGTCAAACCCGTATTGCGGATAGCGTTTCGCCAATTCATACATTTCTGCATCACGCGCGGTTTTGGCCAAAACCGAAGCGGCGGAGATTTCAATAATTTTGCTGTCGCCTTTGACCACGGCCTCTGCAGGGACATTCAAATCTTTCGGCACACGGTTGCCGTCTATCCATACTTTGTCAGGCACGACCGACAACCCCTCGACTGCGCGCTTCATCGCGGCCATGGTTGCGTGCAGGATGTTCAGTTGCAGGATTTCGTCGGGATCGGCAAAGGCAATGCTCCATGCAACCGCCTGTTCCTTAATCATCTGCGCCAACATATCGCGCTTTTTTTCGCTCAGTTTTTTTGAGTCGGTCAAACCCGGCAGGTCAAAATGTTCCGGCAAAATCACTGCCGCCGCAAATACGCTGCCGACCAAAGGGCCGCGCCCCGCTTCGTCCACGCCTGCGCTTAAAACCGTCGCCATTTCTTCACCGCCTGTCTGATTCAAAGCCGCCATTATATCCGCTTGCGGCAGATAAAATCCGCAATAGGACAAGCCGTTTGGGAGCAGTTCAAATTTCATCTGCTTTACCAATCAGTTATAATTTACATCCCCACATACCCATACGTCTTACAACATGCCTGCCCAATCCGAACGCCTCCATTTTTCCGAACGCTGGCTCAACGCCTACGAACGCTACCGCTATCGCCGCCATATCCACGCCTTCCGCCTCGGCTTGGCAATCGTGTTTTCCACCCTGTTGGCCAAAGTCTTCCACCTGCAACACGGCGAGTGGATCGGCATGACCGTCTTTGTCGTCCTCGGCATGCTGCAATTCCAAGGCGCGATTTACTCCAAAGCAGTCGAACGCATGCTCGGCACGGCCATCGGTTTGGGCGTCGGTTTGGCCGTTTTATGGTTGAACCAGCATTATTTGCAAGACGGCGTTTTCTTCTATCTGATTATCGGCGCCGCCAGCGCAGTGGCCGGTTGGTCTGCGGTCGGCAAAAACGGCTATGTCGCCATGCTTGCCGGTTTGACCATGTGCATGCTCATCGGCGACAGCAGCCACCACTGGCTCGACAGCGGTCTGATGCGCGCCATGAACGTTTTGATTGGTGCCGCCATCGCCATTGCCGCCGCCAAACTCCTGCCCCTGCGCTCCACACTCATGTGGCGCTTCATGCTTGCCGACAACCTCACCGACTGCGCCAAAATGATTGCCGAAATCAGCAACGGCAAACGCATGACGCGCGAGCGTTTGGAACAAAACATGATTAAAATGCGCCAAATCAACGCCCGCATGGTCAAAAGCCGCAGCCATCTGGCCGCCACATCCGGCGAAAGCCACATCAGCAACAATATGATGGAAGCCATGCAGCATGCCCATCGCAAAATCGTCAACACCACCGAGCTGCTCCTGACCACCGCTGCCAAACTGCGCGCGCCCACGCTCAACGAAAGCGAAATCCGCCTGCTCGACCGCCACTTCAACCAACTCCAACGCGAGCTGCGCCTGACCGTCCGTCTCATCAAAGGCCACTACGCCCGCCGCATCCGAATCGATACTTCGCTCAATGCCGAACTAAGCAAACCGGCCGCCCGCCTGCATTACGACTGGCAAGGCTTCCTCTGGCTCAGCACCAATATGCGTAACGAAATCGCCGCATTGGTGATTCTGTTGCAACGTTCGCGCAATAAATGGTTGGACAAAAAAGAATTGCAGCGCCTGAAAGAACACCTGCGCAACGACAACAAGCCCAAATCGGAAGAGGCCGTCTGAAAAAGGCCTGTCGTATTTTTACCCAAACCCCGCCGCAAGACAGCAAAAGGCCGTCTGAAACCCAATGGTTCAGACGGCCTTTCCATCAATTCATCCGCAATAAATGCCGCATAAAGCAAAATCCCCTGCGATTGCAGGGGATTTTTATATTTGGTTGCGGGAGCAGGATTCGAACCTACGACCTTCGGGTTATGAGCCCGACGAGCTACCATGCTGCTCCATCCCGCGTCAGAAGTTGTAACTATACAGAAAGGCGGAATTGCTGTCAAGCGTTTTTGACAGAAAATATCCAAACGTTGCTTTACAAAAAACCGGCCGCGTGGTTTAATTTTCGTTAATAAAGAAACAGGGGTGCTGCTTTCAAACCGAGCGGCTGAGAAATACCCTTTACACCCGAACAGGATAATACCTGCGTGGGGAGTTTCGGCAAATGTGATTTTAGACGGTCGATTGAAGATATCCGCAAGGCCGTCTGAAAAAAAGCAATGCTCCTGTTTCCATTTCATAACCGAGAAACAGGAGCAATTTTTATGACTACCGCTAAAAAAACCGGCGATGAGGCGCGCCGTCTTTCCGACTTGAGTGAAGACATCGGCATCCGCTTCCAATATCCCAACTCCGACCGCGTCTATATCCCAGGCAGCCGCGCCGACATCCGCGTGCCTTTGCGCGAAATCCGTCAGGACGACACCTACACGGCGCAAGGCACGGAAGCCAATCCGCCGATTCCGGTGTACGACACCAGCGGCGCATACGGCGATCCGGCGGCACACATCGACTTGAAACAAGGGTTGCCGCACGTCCGCACTGCATGGCTGGACGAACGCAGCGACACCGAAATCCTGCCCAAGCTCTCCAGCGAATACGGCACCGAACGCGCGCACGATCCGAAGACCGCCCATCTGCGCTTCAACCAAATCACCCGCCCGCGCCGCGCCAAAGCAGGCCGCAACGTAACCCAGCTCCACTACGCCCGCCAAGGCATCATCACGCCGGAAATGGAGTTTGCCGCCATACGCGAACGCATGAAGCTAGACGAGCTTTTCAGACGGCCCGAATACGCCAAACTCTTGAAACAACACGCAGGGCAAAGTTTCGGCGCGAACATCCCGACTCATCCCGACCAAATCACGCCCGAATTCGTGCGCCGAGAAATCGCCGCCGGACGCGCGATTATCCCCGCCAACATCAACCATCCCGAACTCGAACCGATGATTATCGGCCGCAACTTCCGCGTCAAAATCAACGGCAACTTGGGCAATTCCGCCGTTACCTCCAGCCTGACCGAAGAAGTCGAAAAAATGGTGTGGTCGCTGCGTTGGGGCGCAGACACGATTATGGATTTGTCCACCGGCGCGCACATCCACGAAACGCGCGAATGGATTATCCGCAACGCGCCCGTCCCCATCGGCACTGTACCCATCTATCAGGCTTTGGAAAAAACCGGCGGCATTGCCGAAGATTTGACTTGGGATTTGGTGCGCGATACCTTAATCGAGCAGGCGGAACAAGGCGTAGACTATTTCACCCTGCACGCAGGCGTATTGCTGCGCTATGTGCCGATGACCGCCAACCGCCTCACCGGCATCGTATCGCGCGGCGGCTCCATCATGGCGAAATGGTGTCTCGCCCACCATCGGGAAAACTTCCTCTACACGCATTTCGACGAAATTTGCGAAATCATGAAAGCCTACGACGTATCGTTCAGCCTCGGCGACGGCCTGCGCCCCGGCTGCATTGCCGATGCCAACGACGAATCCCAATTCGCCGAATTGCACACCTTGGGCGAATTGACCGCCAAAGCGTGGGAACACGACGTCCAAGTCATGATCGAAGGCCCCGGCCATGTGCCGTTGCAACGCGTCAAAGAAAACATGACCGAAGAGTTGCAACACTGCTTTGAAGCGCCTTTCTACACCCTCGGCCCGCTCGTTACCGACATCGCCCCCGGCTACGACCACATCACCTCGGGCATAGGCGCGACCAATATCGGCTGGTACGGCACAGCCATGCTCTGCTACGTGACCCCGAAAGAGCATCTCGGCCTGCCCGACAAAGAAGACGTACGTACCGGCATCATCACCTACAAACTCGCTGCCCACGCCGCCGACCTCGCCAAAGGCTGGCCGGGTGCACAATTACGCGACAACGCCCTGAGCAAGGCGCGTTTCGAGTTCCGCTGGCGCGACCAATTCCGCTTAAGCCTCGACCCCGAACGCGCCGAGAGCTTCCACGACGAAACCCTGCCTGCCGAAGGCGCGAAAATCGCCCACTTCTGCTCGATGTGCGGCCCAAAATTCTGCTCGATGAAAATCACGCAGGAAGTACGCGACTACGCCGACAAGCAAAAAGCCCAGCGGCAAGGCATGGAGGAAAAAGCGATTGAGTTCGTCAAAAAAGGAGCGAAGCTTTACAGCTAAAACATAAAACAAGAAAAGGCCGTCTGAAAATGTTTCAGACGGCCTTTTTAGCAAATAGTCTTGAAGCCAAGCACATACGCCCTGCGGCTGCTTATTTTTCTACCCTGCGGAAATGGTGCGGACGGAAGCCGAGCGCGGCGAGGGAAACGAAGTAGAGGCCGCCGCCCAAGGCAATCAGGACGCAGAGTTGGCCTGCTTTTTTAAAGCCGCCGACGTGTACCCATTCAAACGGCAGATAAGATTGCGCCAGCCACAAACCGCCGCCCATGACGACCAAAGAGATGGCCATTTTGACCAAAAACGCAGCCCAACCTTTGCCGGGGCGGTAAATGCTGTGTTTGCGCAAAAGGAAAAACAGCAAGCCTGCATTCAGACACGCGCCTAAACCGATAGCGAGGGACAGGCCGACGTGTTTGAGCGGCGAAATGAAGGCGAGGTTCATCAACTGCGTGCAAATCAGCGTGAAAATAGCGACTTTAACGGGGGTTTTGATGTTTTGACGCGCGTAGAAGCCGGGCGCCAACACTTTAATCATAATCAGACCGATCAAGCCGAAGGAATAGGCAATCAGCGCATATTGGGTCATTTGCGCATCATGCAACGTAAATTCACGGTACATGAACAAGGTCGTAACCAGAGGGAAAGACAACACGGCAAGGCCGACGGCGGCAGGCAGGGTCAGCAGCATGCACAGGCGCAAACCCCAGTCGAGCAGGCCGGAAAACTGCTCGGTATCCTGACTGGCGGCGTGTTTGGACAAGGTGGGCAATAAGATTGTACCGAGTGCTACGCCCAAAACACCGGTCGGCAATTCCATCAGTCGGTCGGCGTAATACATCCATGACACGCTGCCGGACTGCAAAAATGAGGCAAAAATGGTGTTGATAACCAAGGAAATCTGCGCCACGCTCACGCCCAAAATAGCCGGGGCCATCTGTTTCATTACGCGGTTGACCGCTGCGTCTTTAAAGCTGAGTTTGGGCATTTTCAAGAAGCCCAATTTTGCTAACCAAGGCAGTTGGAACACCAGCTGCAACACGCCGCCGACAAATACCGCCCACGCCAAAGCCATAACAGGCGGATCAAAATACGGTACGAAAAACAGGGAAAAGACGATAAAGGAGATGTTCAAAAAAGTCGGCGTAAAGGCGGGAATGCCGAATTTATGATAGGAGTTGAGTATTGAGCCGACAAAAGACGACAAGGAAATCAAAAAGATATAAGGAAATGTCACCCGCAGCAGATCGATGGAGAGCTGAAACTTATTGGCTTCTTTGGCAAAACCGGGCGCAGAAACATAAATCACCCACGGCGCGGCAAGTATACCCAGCGCGGTAACGATGACCAGCACAAACGACAACATACCGGCCACATGGCGCACAAACGCCTGCGTGGCTTCGGGTGAGCGGGTTTCTTTGTATTCCGCCAAAATCGGTACAAAGGCTTGGGCAAATGCGCCTTCTGCAAACACGCGCCGCAGCAGGTTGGGCAGTTTGAACGCGACAAAAAACGCATCCGTCGCCATGCCTGCACCAAACGCACGGGCAATAATCGTATCGCGCACAAAGCCCAAAATGCGCGACACCATCGTCAGGCTGCCAACCTTGGCCAAGGCTCCCAATAAATTCATGTATTTTCCTTACTTGTCTTTCAGGCCGTCTGAAAACCCGGCTTCCTCCAATACTGCCGCCGCCGCCAATGCCGCCGTATCTTTTTTCAACAGCAGATGCAAGGCGTAGAAATCTTGTTCCAACGCGGCCACGGCTTCAGGGTGGTCATACCAGTCTGCCACGGCCTGCGCCAGTTTTTCAGGGACGGCATCATGTTGCAGCAGCTCGGGAACGGCGGCTTTACCCAACAGAATATTGGGCAAACCAACATGCGGCACTTTGATTTTGTTTTTCACATATGCATAAGTCAGCGGCGAAATTTTGTAGCTGATGACCATAGGCCGCTTACACAAGGCCACTTCCAAAGTTGCCGTACCGCTGGTGACCAATACCACGTCGGCAGCGGTGCAAACCGTATCCGACTGCTTGTCAGTCAACGTAATGGGAAGGGGGGAGAACTCAGGCTGCGCCAAAATTTCGGTAATGCGTTTGCGCGTTGCGACCGTCGCCACAGGCAGTAAAAACTGTGCCTGCGGATAACGTTTCAGCAGCAGTAAGGCCGTCTGAAAAAACACCGCCGCCATGTAATCGATTTCGCTCACGCGGCTGCCGGGCAATATGGCAAACACAGGTACGTCCGCAGGTACGCCCAGCTTCTGCCGCGCCGCCGCCCTATCCGCTTCCACGGGCATGGTTTGCGCCATCGGATGGCCGACAAATTCAGCCTTGCCTCCGGCATCGATATAAAGCTGCGGCTCCATCGGAAACAGGCACAACACGCGGTTGACCTGATGCACGATTTTATTGACCCGTTCGCGCCGCCATGCCCAAACCGACGGGCTGACGTAATGAATGGTATGAATGCCTGCCTGCTTGAGTTTTTCCGCCACGCCGAGATTAAAGTCCGGCGCATCGATGCCGATAAACACATCCGGCTTGAGGCGGATTAAATCATTCACCAGCCCTTTGCGGATTTTCAAAATCTGCGGCAGGCGTTTGATGACTTCAACAAAACCGCGCACCGCCAGCTTTTCCTGATCGTACAAACTCTCAAAGCCCTCCGCCTTCATGCGCTCGCCGCCGATACCGGTAAACCGCGCGTTCGGGCAACGCGCCTTAATGGCACGGATTAAGTGTGCGCCGAGCAAGTCGCCGGAAGCTTCGCCGACGCTGATGGCGATAAGGGGGGAAGAATTGGGATTCATGTGTTAAGGTTCGGAAGCTAAAAGATTTTGGGGCGGACATTTGCCCGCCCGTTTTCAGACGGCATCAACGGCAAACAGACAGAAAACCTGCCCTACTGCGCGGTTTTTTGCAATCCAAAGGCCGTCTGAAAAAGTTTCAGACGGCCTTCAATCCATCCATCAACGGATAATGCCGCGTGTGGATTGTGCAAAAAAGCCTTTAAATACCGCCAATTCGCTTTGGGTTTCGGCGCGTTTCAGAATCTCTGCCTTAGCTTCTTCAAACGGAATGCCGCGATGGTAAATGGTTTTATACGCATCTTTGACGGAGGCAATCTGTTCGGCAGTGAAACCGTTGCGGCGCATACCTTCGCTGTTGAGGCCGGCCGGTTCGGCACGGTAGCCTGCAGCCATAAAGTACGGCGGTACGTCTTTGTGTACGCCGGCGGCAAACGCGGTCATGGCGTAGTCACCGATTTGGCAGAATTGGAACACCAGCGTGTAGCCGCCCAAGACGACGTAGTCGCCGATGGTAACGTGGCCTGCGAGTGAGGCGTTGTTGGCGAAGATGGTATGGTTGCCGACCACGCAGTCATGGGCGAGGTGGCAGTAGGCCATAATCCAGTTGTCGTCGCCGATACGGGTTTCGCCGATGCCGGTAACCGTGCCGAGGTTGAACGTCGTAAATTCGCGGATGGTGTTGCCGTTGCCGATAATCAGCTTGGTCGGCTCGTCGCGGTATTTTTTGTCCTGCGGAATTTCGCCGAGGCTGGCAAATTGGAAAATGCGGTTGTTTTCACCGATGGTCGTATGGCCGTTGATGACGACGTGCGGGCCGATTTCGGTATTCGCACCGATTTGCACATTGGGGCCGATGATGCTGTATGGGCCGACTTTGACGCTGGAGTCGAGTTCGGCTTTAGGGTCGATGACGGCGGTCGGATGGATAAGGGTCATGCTGTTTCCTTGCTGTCTGATACAGGTATTGCCTGCAAGATGCCGTCTGAACTTTCAGACGGCCTGTCCCATTCTTACACCACGCGTTTGGCGCACATAATCACGGCTTCAACGGCAACTTGGCCATCGACTTTGGCAACGGCGTTGAATTTGCCGATACCGCGTTTGTTGGTCAACAGCTCGACTTCAAAAACCAGTTGGTCGCCGGGGATGACTTGGCGTTTGAAACGAGCGTCGTCGATACCGGCGAAGAAGAAGAATTCGTTTTCTTTGCGGCCGCCTTCGCTGAGGATGGCGAGTGTGCCGCACGCTTGCGCCATGGCTTCGATAATCAGCACGCCGGGCATCACGGGCAGGTCGGGAAAATGGCCTTGGAACTGCGGCTCGTTCATGGTGACGTTTTTAATCGCAGTCAGGGTTTTCATCGGTTCGAACGCAGTAATGCGGTCGAGTTGCAAAAACGGATAACGGTGTGGGATAAGTTTTTGAATATCTTTGGCTTCGATCGGGAGTTGTACGTCCATGATGTTCGTCTTTCCTTGTTTGTATTGGGTTTAAACGTATTCGGATGCGGGGCGCGAACTGTTTGCGCCGCCTTTAGGCTTCGTCGCTGTCGGCAAGCTGTTTTTCCAGCGTTTTGATGCGTTTGTTCATTTCGCTCAAACGGTGGATATAAACGGCATTGCGCGCCCAGTCTTTGTAGCCCGACATCGGGAAAATACCGGCCAGATGCTGGCCGCTTTCGGTAATGCTGTGGGTAACGGATGTACCGCCGCCGATGGTGGTTTTATCGGCGATTTCGATGTGTCCAACCGTACCGACGCCGCCGCCGATAATGCAATAATTGCCGATGGTGACGCTGCCGGAAATACCGGTTTTGGCGGCGATAACGGTATGTGAACCGATTTTGCAGTTGTGGCCGATTTGGACTTGGTTGTCGATTTTGGTGCCGTTGCCGACGGTCGTGTCGCTCATTGCGCCGCGGTCGATATTGGTGTTCGAACCGATTTCCACATCATCGCCCAACGTGACTGCGCCGGTTTGCGGGATTTTAAACCATGAATCGCCGGCAAAGGCCAAGCCGAAACCGTCCGCGCCGATGACTGCGCCGCTGTGGATTTCGACACGGTTGCCCAGAGTGCAGCCGTAATAGATGACAGAGTTGGGATGCAGCACGACTTCATCGCCCAACGTGCAATCGTGTTGGACAACGGCATTGGCCAAAATACGGCAGCCTTCGCCCAATACGGCATTCGCGCCGATATAGGCATTTGCGCCGATTTCGCAGCTTGCCGGTACTTTGGCGCTTGCCTCGACAACGGCGGTCGGATGTACGCTGCCCTGTGCTTTGACAATTGGTGAGAACAATCGTGCCACTTTGGCAAAATAAAGATAAGGGTCGGCAGCCACAATCAGGTTGCGGCCTGCAAATTCGTCTGCGGCTTTCGGCGACACAATCACTGCGCCTGCTTGGCTGTCGTGTACTTCGGCTTTGTATTTCGGGTTGGCCAAAAAGCTGATGTGTTCCGCCTGCGCCTGATCCAACGGACGGACGGCGGTAATGGCGATGTCTTCGCCTTTCCATTCGCCGCCGAGTTGGGAAACGATTTGGGACAGGGTGTATGCTTGTGAAGTCATGATAATCTGCCGTCAAGATGTCAGGCCGTCTGAAAGATGCCGGTTTGGGTTTCAGACGGCCTTAGGTTTGTCTGTATATCACATTCGCTGCCGAGCAGAGTCAGTGAGCATTTAGGGCTTTGATAACGCTGTCGGTAATGTCGTAACGGCCGTTGACGTAAATCACGTCCTGCAAGATGAAGTCGTAACCTTCGCGCTTGGCTAAATCGACGATGACGCGGTTGGCATTTTGCTGGAGCGCGGCGAATTCTTCATTGCGGCGCAGATTGTAGTCTTCTGCCAACTCGGCCTGCTGCTTGCGGAATTTCTGTACCAGATTGCGCCACTTTTGGGTTTCCGCTTCCCTTTGGCTGTCGCTGAGCTTGTCGCTACTCAGTTTTCGCTCTAAAGCCTCGCCTTCCTGCTGCAGCTTTTGCAAGGCGGTTTGACGGCTTTTGAACTCTTTTTCCAAAGTCATCTGAATGTTTTGCGCCTGCTTGGATTCCTGATAAACGCGCTCGGTATTGATAAAACCGATTTTCTGCACGCCATCCGCCGCCGCTTGCGGCAACAGCACGAAACCCGGCAGGGCTACGGCGAGGACTCGGAGGGTGTCGGCTATTTTACTCATGATAAAAATCCTTGCTTGAAAACAAACGGGCGGTTTGCAATAAGCTTGCCGCCAATCTGCCATGAGGCCGTCTGAAACGGACAAACCTGGTTTCAGACGGCCTAAATATCATCAGAATGTCGTACCGAGTTGGAATTGGAAGCGTTGGATTTCGTCGCCTTCTTTTTTCTTAATCGGATAAGCATAACTGAACTTCATCGGACCCAGCGGAGAGAGCCAAGTCACGGCAGCACCGGCAGAGTAACGCAATTCGTTTTTGAATGTCGATTTGTGCGTTGTACCTACGCCATACACGTTTTGGAGCGCGCCATTGGTGTAATAAGAATTGCTGCTGCCGTCGTTGTAGGTTTTGTCGTCCCACACGCTGCCTGCATCGGCAAACAGGCTCAGACGGACGGTACGCGAGTCTTTAATGCCCGGCATCGGGAAGAGCAACTCTGCGGAAACGTTGGCTTTTTTGTTACCGCCATAGCTGATTTTCTCGCCGTATTCGTCATAGACTTTCGGGCCCAGCGTACCGCTTTCAAAGCCGCGGACAGAGCCTAAGCCGCCGCCGTAGAAGTTTTCAAAGAACGGCATGGTTTTGGTTTTGCCGTAGCCGTTGCCATAACCGACTTCGCCACCCAGCATCAGCGTGAAATCTTTGCTCAATGGGAAGAACCAAGTTTGGTTGTGGGTCAGGGTGTAGTATTGCAGGTCGCTGCCCGGCAAGGCGATTTCGCCATTTACGCCGGTCAGGTAACCGCGGGTCGGCCACAAGGCATTGTCGGTTTTGTTACGACCCCAGCCGATGGTACCTTTGTACAACCAGCCTTTGAAGTTACCCACGCCGCTGCCGTCGCCTTTACCGTATTGGTTGATAAAGTCGGCATAGCGTTTAGGCGCGCCTTTGTAGGTGTTCACGGTCAGACGCTCTGCGGCCAAACCGAAGTTCACACGGTCATATTCGGTAACCGGAATACCGATACGCAAACCGCCGCCGAAAGTCGTGGTTTTATATTGTTTCGCGCTGGAAGAAGCTTTACGCGGGTCGTAAGACTTGCCGTAAAGGTCGTAGCCCAAGCTTACGCCGTCAGGTGTGAAGTATGGGTCGGTAAACGACAATGAGCCGTTTACTGTGGTTTTACTGCGGGAAGCGCGCAGGGCAACGGATTTACCCGTGCCAAACAAGTTGTCTTGAGCCACGCCGGCAGACATCACCAAACCGGTATCCTGAACCCAACCTGCACTCAAGTCGAGCGAGCCGGTAGAACGTTCGGTCAGGCTCATGTTCAGGTCGACTTGGTCAGGCGTATTGGCCACAGGAACCGCATCAAATTGAACGTTGTCGAAGTAGCCCAACAACTCAACGCGCTCTTTAGAACGTTGCAGTTTGGCAGAGTCATAAGGCGCCGATTCCATTTGGCGCAACTCGCGGCGGATGACTTCGTCACGGGTTTTGTTGTTGCCGGTAATGTTGATTTCGTTCACATAGATTTTGCGGCCCGGTTGAACGGTCAACACAAAATCAACAGTATGCGTTTCGGCATTTGGAATCGGTTGGACATTGATTTCACTGAATGCGTAACCTGCCTGACCCATGCGGTTTTGGATGGCTTCGAGCGAATTGGACATTTGCGCACGCTCGTACCATTTGCCCGGCTTCATGGTCAGCAGTTTTTCCAAATCTTCTTTCGGCACTTCCAGCGTATCGCCTTCGATGCGTACATTGCCCCAGCGGAAGCGGTCGCCTTCGCTGACGGTTACTTTAATGGTCTGCTTGGTTTTGTCCTCGTTGGTTTGGATATCGGTATCCAAAATGCGGAAGTTGAAGTAGCCGTTGTTTTGATAGAAATTGGTAATTTTTTCCATGTCCTGAGCAAATTTTTGCTCATTGAACTGGTTGCTCTTCGTGATCCAAGTCCACATGCCACCTTCGCTCAGGGACATTTGTTTCATCAGACGGCGGTCGGAGTAAACTTCGTTGCCCTCAAATGAAATATCGGTAATCTTGGTAGATTTGCCCTCTTCGATGGCAATATCGATAGACACGCGGTTGCGGGCGAGTTTGGTTACAGTCGGCGTGATTTGGACAGACTGTTTGCCACGGCTCAAATACTCTTCTTTCAAACCGGCAACGGCTTGGTTCAGCGTTGCTTGGTTGAAGTATTGGGATTGCGCCAAACCAAATGCTTCAAGGTTTTTCTTGATGGCATCGTTTTGCAGCATTTTTGCGCCGGTAATATTGAGCGAGCTGATGGTCGGACGCTCAATCACGGTCAGCAGGACTTGATTGTCCATGGTTTCGACGCGTACGTCGTCAAAGAAACCGGTTGCGTAGAGTTTTTTGATGATTTCTTCACTGCGCGCATCATTGAAATTATCACCGACTTTAACGGGCAGGTAGTTGAAGACGGTACTCGGCTCGGTGCGTTGCAGGCCTTCGACGCGGATGTCCTGAATGGTAAAGTCAGCCAATGCCAGTGGAGACAGGCTCAATACCATTAAAGCGGAAGCAATCTGGTTCAGTTTCATAAATTATCCAAACAAACGGTTGATGTCATTAAAGAAAGCCACAGCCATCATCAAAAGCATGGCTGCCAGTCCGAAGCGCAGGCCGGCTGCCTGTATGCGCTCGCTCAAAGGCTTTCCGCGTATCCATTCGGCGGTATAGAAAACCAGATGTCCTCCGTCTAAAACGGGCACGGGCAAAAGGTTCAACACGCCTAAGCTGATGCTGACCAAGGCCAGAAATTCAAGGTAGCTCTGCAATCCGAGTTTGGCGGATTGTCCGGCGACATCGGCAATGGTCAGGGGGCCGGAAATATGGTTCAAAGAGGCATTGCCTGTAACCAGTTTTCCAAAAAATTTGAGGGTCGTCCACGAATAGTTGACGGTTTTGTTCCAACCCAATTCAAAGGCTTGGGCAACGGAAGGCGTATAACGGTAGCGGATGGTTTTATCCCACTCTTTATCCGCCTGGGCAGCAAGCCCTGCTCTACCCACCAGCACGCCTGCCGACTGCTCGACGCTGTCCGGCCGGATAGCGGTCACCAGTATTTTACCGTCGCGCTCGTAAGTCAGTTCGATTCGTTTGCCGGGGCTGGCGCGGAAGAGTTCCGTCCATGCCTGCCAGCTTTCGATGGGCTTCCCATCGGCGGTCAGCAGTTTGTCGTTTTCCTTCAAACCTGCTTTTTCGGCCGGACTATCAGCCAAGACTTTGCCGATGCGGTTAGTAATTCTAAAAGGCAAAAGGCCGATGTTGCCTTGGTTTTTCGCAACTTTACCTGCTTCAGGCGTACCGGCGGCATCAATTATGCGGACGGCTTGGGCATTTGAGGCCGTCTGAACGGCGACTTTTACAGGACCGGCTTCAAGGTTCAACACCATCTCGGTTTGCGCATCGCTCCAGTCTTTTACGGCGATTCCGTTGACCGATACAATCTTATCGCCTGCCTGAAAACCTGCTTTGGCGGCAATACTGGCAGGCTCGACCATGCCGACATAGGGGCGCAACTCGGTTACGCCGAAGGAAAAGCTCAAACCGTAAAGCAAAACGGCCAAAATCAAATTGGTCAAAGGGCCGGCGGCAACAATGGCGATGCGCTTGGCCGGATGCTGCTTGTCAAAGGCATACGGCAAATCTGCCTCCGCCACCTCGCCTTCGCGCGTATCGACCATTTTAACGTAACCGCCCAGCGGAATCGGGGCAAGACACCACTCGGTATCGCCGCGTTTTCGGGTGAAAAAGGGCTTACCGAAGCCGACGGAAAAGCGCACGACTTTAACGCCGCACCAGCGGGCAACAATATAGTGTCCGAACTCATGCAGGCTGACCAAAATCAGAATGGCGACGATAAAGGCTAAAAAGGTTTGCAAAAAAAATCCCCTGGGTGGAATGTGATAATCAACGGATAAGGCCGTCTGAAAACCGATTATAAAGGCAGTTGTTCCATTTTGTCTGCCTAAATGCCAAGCGGTTGGCGTTTCAGACGGCCTGTCATTGAAGCTTTATTGTTTGCCGATAAAGGCTTCTGCCTGTCTGCGTGTTTGCGCGTCTTGCGCCAGCAGGCCTTCGATATCGTGACGGCCGTCTGAAAAATCTTGGGCAAGGCAGTGGGCAACGACTTGGGCAATATCGGTAAACTTGATGCGTTTATCCAAGAAAGCGGCCACGGCAACTTCGTTGGCGGCGTTCAACACGCAAGGCGCGGCGCCACCTGCATTCATGGCCTGATAGGCAAGTTTCAGACATGGGAAACGGTCAAAATCAGGCTTTTGGAAGGTCAAAGCGGACAACGCGCCGAAATCCAACTCGCCCACGCCGGAATCGATGCGTTCGGGCAGACCCAAACAATAAGCAATCGGCGTACGCATATCGGGATTACCCAACTGCGCCAATACCGAACCATCGCGATAACGCACCATGCTGTGTATCACGGATTGCGGATGGATGACGACTTCCAGTTTTTCCGGCGGACAGTTAAACAGCCAATGCGCCTCAATCAACTCCAAGCCCTTATTCATCATTGATGCAGAATCAACGGAAATTTTTCGCCCCATACTCCAATTCGGATGCTTGACCGCCTGCTCGGGCGTAATGCTGTCAAATGTACTTAAATCGGTGTTAAGGAACGGGCCGCCCGATGCGGTCAGGATAATCGAATTGATACCGTGCTCATTCAGACGGCCTGTGTAATCCCTTGGCAATACTTGGAAGATGGCGTTGTGTTCGCTGTCAATCGGCAAGACGGCGGCGCCGTTTTGACGGGCGGTTTCCATGAACAATGCGCCGGAAACCACCAACGTTTCTTTGTTGGCCAGATAAATGGTTTTGCCCTTTTGAGCGGCGGCCAAAGCCGACGGCAAACCGGCCGCGCCGACAATGGCACACATCACGCCGCTGACTTCATCGGCCGAAGCCACATCAATCAGGGCTTGAGCACCATATAAAACCTGCGTATCGATGCCTTCTTGTTTGAGTTTCTTTTCCAGCTCGGCCGCATGGTCGGCATCGCCGACAACGGCATATTCCGGACGGAACTGTTTGCATTGCGCCGCCAGCTTGTCCACCTGCCTATGCCCTGCCAGCGCGAACACGCGGAATTTTTCGGGATGGCGGGAAATAACGTCCAAAGTGCTTTCGCCTATGCTGCCGGTACTGCCTAATATGGTCAGAACTTGTTGTGTCATGGTGTGTTCTTTGTGTGCTGTGCAAACGGTATTCATTGTGTTTGAAATAGATTTCTTTGCCGTTTCCAATTTTCAGACGGCCTTTTGCCTACCGGTTAAACAGGCCGTCTGAAAGAATTACTCAATGCCGTATTCGATGGTAACAACCAGTCGGACTTGTTTGCCGACGGTGCTTTTATCGTAAGAACCGCCGTATTCGTCGTCCTCACTGCTGCCGGTGTCGGCATAGATGTTGAACGAGCCTTGCGAAGCAGAACGCATGGCGCCCACTTTGCCGCCGCCGGTTTTGGCAAACTCGGCCGCTCGTTTCTGCGCATCCTCAGTCGCCTGCGTGATCAAATCGCGTTTGATGGTTTCCAAATTGCCCAGCAAATATTGCGGATTGTCGAAGCGGATGAATTCGTTTTGCGCACGGAAATTCAAAATGGCGCGCTGGGCGGCCTGGATTTTGTCCAGTTTTTTGGTGTTGACCACAATATTGAGGTCGCCGTCGTAGCCGTTGGGCGTGCGGGTTACGTTGCCCAGTTCGTCGCGGGTTTCATTGAAAACGCGCGACACTTCAGGCAGGCCCACTTTCATTTCAGCCGCCGTAAAGCCTTGCTCGCCCAAAAACTTAGACAGCTTTTTGCGTCTTGCCGTCAGCAAATCCAAAACTTCCTGATAGCTCTCGCCGTGCGCGTTCACGCCCGTATTCCACGTAGCGCTGTCGGATTGGAAGTTTTTCTCCGCCAAACCTTTTACAGTAATCGTCCCCGGTTGGCGCAGATTCTTAAACTGCACGCCCAAAATAAACGCCGCAGCCATCAATCCCAGTGCCAACAATACGCCCAAAATCGATAAAGATGAAATCTGTTTTTGTTCGGACATAATCAGCTCCCTCAACAACGTGAGACAGGCGGTTTAAAACAAATATACGAAAGCGGCATAAATGCTGATAACGGCAATCAGGCTGTCCACACGGTCGAACACGCCGCCGTGTCCCGGCAACAGATTGCTGCTGTCTTTGATACCGGCCGCACGTTTGAGCCAGCTTTCCAGCAAATCGCCGCACACGCTAACCACGGTCAGAATCAAGCCGATCAAAATCGTTTTGAACCAACCGGCTTCAAAAGTCAGCCAACCGGCTTTCCATACGATGGTCATGTACACGGCAACGCACAATGCGCCGCCGATCGCACCCTCCCAGCTTTTACCCGGACTGATGGTCGGCGCAATTTTGCGCTTGCCAAACGACTTGCCGCAGAAATACGCGCCAATATCGGCCACCCACACCAAGCCCATAATCGCCAATAAAGACAGCGCGTCTTCAGGCTGAGGGCGCAGGTAAACCAGTGCGAACCAAAACGGCATCACCAACAACCAACCGACAGTGTAAGCCTGCCAGCCGCCGTTTAACTTCCATTTCGCTTTCAGCCACCAAGGCATGACAATCAGCCAAAACGCCAATACGACACACCAAACCAAATCAGGCAGCTGCCAACCGCCGGCATAGGCAATCACGCCGAACACCAGCGTTGACGCTAAATAATGATTGATTTTCAGCTTGTCCAAGCCGCTCATGCGGGCATATTCCCACAAAACCAACATAGCAATCAGGCCACAAAACGCCGCCCACAACCACATAGGTGCATAAAACAGCATGACCAGCATCAGCGGCAAGAGCCACAGCGCCGTTAAAATCCGTTGTTTCAACATAATTCTCAACCCCGTTGCTGCTCAAGCGGCAGCTGTTCGGAAGTCCGCCCGAAGCGGCGCTCCCGTTTTTGGAACGAAACAATCGCCTCGTTCAGCGATTTCTCATTAAAATCAGGCCACAGCGTATCCGTAAAATACAATTCCGCGTACGCCATCTGCCACAGCAGGAAATTACTGATGCGCGTCTCGCCGCCGGTTCGGATAAACAAATCCGGCTCGGGTGCATCGCCCAACATCAAATAGCGCGACAACGCCTCTTCCGTAATCTCGGTTGCACCCTCGGCAATCAACTGATTTGCCGCCTGCAAAATATCCCAGCGGCCGCCATAATCGGCGGCAATGCTCAAAGTCAAGCCGGCATTGTTTGCCGTCAACGCCTCTGCCGCCTCAATCCCCTTCAGGATTTCAGCATTAAACCGCTCACGGCTGCCGATGACCCTCAAGCGCATATTGTTATCGTGCAAACGGCGCACCTGCTTTTGCAAAGCCTGCAAAAACAGCCCCATCAGAAAAGAAACCTCTTCCTCGGGGCGTCGCCAGTTTTCAGTCGAAAAAGCAAACACGGTCAAATACCGCACACCCAGCTCAGCACAATGCTTCACCATGTTCTCCAGCGCATCCAAGCCGCGCTTATGCCCCATCACACGGGGAAGAAAACGCTTCTTTGCCCAACGTCCGTTGCCGTCCATAATCACAGCAATATGTCGGGGGATGGCAGAGTGTTCCAAAATCGTCTGCGTACTGCTTTTCATGTCTGCCTTTCAGGGAGCAAACCGTCCAAAGGCCGTCTGAACGGTTTGCACACAGGATTAAATCGCCATCAAATCTTCTTCTTTGGCAGCCAAGAGCTTGTCTGCCTCAGCAATATATTTGTCGGTCAACTTCTGAACCGCTTCCTCGCCGCGGCGGGCTTCATCTTCAGAAATCTCTTTGTCTTTCAACAATTTCTTGATGTGGTCGTTTGCATCACGGCGCACATTGCGGATAGACACACGGCCTTCTTCCGCCTCGCCGCGTACCACTTTGATCAAATCTTTACGGCGTTCCTCAGTCAACATAGGCATAGGGACACGGATCAAATCGCCGACAGAAGCAGGGTTCAGGCCCAAGTTGGAATCACGGATCGCTTTCTCGACTTTTGCAGCCATATTGCTCTCAAAAGGTTTCACACCAATCGTACGCGCATCCAAAAGCGTCACGTTCGCTACTTGGCTCACAGGCACCATACTGCCCCAGTATTCCACTTCCACTTGGTCGAGCAGGCCGGTATGCGCACGGCCGGTACGTACTTTAGCCAAGTTTTCTTTTCAACACTTCCAGAGAACGCTGCATTTTGCCTTCAGCTGTCTTTTGAATATCATTAATCATCTTATACTTTCAATTTCATAGGAATAAAACAGGATTAACCGAGAATAGTACCGTTAAACCGCACTCACGACAAGGCTTTACGCCCCAACAGCCTTGTTTTCTAACTGATATTTAACATCAAACAAAATAAAGGCCGTCTGAAAGATTTTCAGACGGCCTTTTCCTTATTCAAATCCTACTCTCTATTTCGCTCATTCCAAAAGTAACGCCATACAAAGCATGGGAAGGCAAAAATCAGGTAGAGGCAGACAACTGTCGCGTAAAACTCCCAATCTTGGGCATGTACGGCTCCGGCGCGCGATTCGAGGATATAGGCGAGAATCGCGGTAAGAAGGAAGCCTGCCAGCAATTCGATCAAGTGATGGCCGATGTGTTTGCGTTTCAGGGCGATGATGCCGAAGAATTTGGTGGTAATAAATGGTGCGTTGGCAAAGATAAGTGCCAACAGCAAAAGAATGTACATGGATGCGATCATGATGGTCTTTCTGTTTTCAGACGGCCTGCGTGTGATTTTAACATGTTAAATGGGCATTCTTGCCCATCATTATTCATGGAATATTCAATATCTTGATGATACCCGCTTGATGATTGTTCAAAGGCTTGAGGCCGTCTGAACTTTGGGTATATTTCATCCGAATGCGAATCCTAACAAAAACGGCGACTTTGGAACAGCCGCCGTTGGTTTTGTTTAAAGCTTACAGGGTATTTTCCAATGCTTTGGCACACCAGTCGATAACGGTTTGCGGCATGATACCCCACAGGAGCAGCAGGAAGGCATTGACCGTCAGGACAAATTTGGCGGCATAGTTGCTGCCGACCGGCTGGTCATGGTCAGGAGCATCGAAGTAGATAACTTTGACCACGCGCAGGTAGTAGAACGCACCAATCAGCGACATGATGACGGCAAATACGGACAACCAAACATGGCCTTGTTTCAAGAGTGCCATAATCACGCCGAATTTGGCGTAAAAACCCATCAGCGGCGGAATACCCGCCATGGAGAACATAGACAGCAACATCAGGAAGGCAAACCATGCATGGCGTTGGTTAAGGCCTGCGAGGTCTTTGATGTCTTCACACTCAATGTCTTTGGTGGACAATACCATCAAAACACCGAAGCTGACTGCCGCCATCAAAGCATAGGTAATGGCGTAATACAAACCTGCGGTAAAGCCGACCGCGCCTGCCATAAAAGCCAACAGGATAAAGCCCATGTGCGATACGGTAGAATAGGCAAGCATACGTTTGATATTGGTTTGCATGATGGCGGCAAGGTTACCGATCACCAAAGAAGCAACGGCAAGGATGGCCAACATCGGCGCCCAGTCTGAATGTATGGTACCCATACCGGTAACAAGGATACGGAACGCAAAGACAACAGCGGCAATTTTCGGAGCTGTACCCACAAAGGCGGTAACAGAGGTCGGCGCGCCATCGTACACATCGGGTACCCACATATGGAATGGAACCGCACCCAATTTAAATGCAATGGCGACCACAATAAACACCATACCCAATTTCAACAACCATTCATTAGCCTGCTCATTGAAAGCAGAAGCCAAGACGGAAGCAAAATCAAGGGAACCGGTGGCACCGTAAACCATGGAAATACCATAGAGCAGCAAGCCGGAGGCCAACGCGCCCAATACGAAGTATTTCAGCGCGGCCTCGGCAGAGCGGCCGGAATCGCGGCGCAGGGCAATCATGGCGTACAGCGACAAAGACAACAATTCCAAACCGATATACGCAGTCAAGAAATGTGCCGAGCTGACCATGACGATCATACCCAACAGGGCAAACAGCGACAGGGTGTAAAACTCGCCTTTAAAAATTTGGCGGTCTTGGTTGTACGGTTTACTGTAAATAAACAGACCAAACGTCAGTGCATACAGCACCAGTTTTGCCAAACGGGACATGCCGTCTGCAATATACATACCGTGAAAGGCATCGACACTGCCCTGCTCCCATACCGCCAACTGGGTAACGGCCACGATGATGACCGTTCCCAAACTCATCAGATGGGTCAGATAGCGGTTTTTATCGCAAATCCACAAGTCTGCCAGCAATACGACACCCAATAGCGCAAGCAGCACGATTTCGGGCATGGCGGGCATTAAATTCAAATCAGACCAGTTCATTTACACACCTCAAATCTTGCTTTGTGCCACATGGGCAATCAAATCGTTTGCCGCTTGATGCACCACTTCGATAAACGCTTGCGGATACAGACCCATGCCCAATACAGCAACCGCCAAAATCGCCAAAATCGCAAATTCGCGGCAATTGATATCTTTCATTTCGGCAACGTGCGGATTGTGGATCGCACCAAAAATAACGCGTTTGTACATCCACAGGGTATAAGACGCACCGTAAATCAGGGTCATAGCAGCCAGTGCGCCTACCCAGAAATTCACTTTAACCGCGCCCATAATCACCATAAACTCGCCCACGAAGCCGGAAGTCGCAGGCAAACCGGCATTGGCCATACCGAACAACATCATAAACGCCGCAAACTTAGGCATCACATTGACCACGCCGCCATAATCGGCAATATTGCGGGTATGCAGGCGGTCGTACATCACACCGATACACATAAACATCGCGGCAGACACAAAACCGTGGGAAATCATTTGAATGATTGCACCTTTCAATGCCCAGTCATTCAATTGGCCGTTCACAAACAGGAACATACCCAAAGTGACAAAACCCATATGGCTGATGGAAGAGTACGCCACCAGTTTTTTCATATCGGTTTGCACCAAAGCCACCATACCGATGTAAATCACGGCAATTAGGCTCAATACGATGATCACGGGGGCAAAATAGCGTGCCGCATCCGGCATAATCGGCAGGATAAAGCGCAAGAAACCATATGCACCCAGTTTCAGCGTAATTGCCGCCAATACCATCGAACCGCCAGTCGGCGCTTCAACGTGGGCATCCGGCAACCAAGTGTGCACAGGGAACATCGGCACTTTTACGGCAAATGACAGGAAGAATGCCACAAACAAAAGCTGTTGTACGCCCAACGGAATCTGTTTGATGTTTTGGAAATCGACAATAGAGAAGCTGCCTGTTTGATAGTACAGGTAAACCATGGCAACCAGCATCAAGAGCGAACCCATCAGCGTATAGAGGAACAGCTTGACCGAAGCATAGACGCGGCGCGGGCCGCCCCATACACCGATAATCAGGTACAGCGGAATCAGCATACCCTCGAAGAACACATAAAACAGAATTGCATCCTGCGCAGCAAACGCGCCGTTAATCAAACCCGACATCATCAGGAATGCCGCCATATACTGCGCCGGACGTTTCTGAATGACTTCCCAACCGGCCAATACCACCAACAGCGTAATAAACGCATTCAAGATGATAAAGAGCACTGAAATACCATCTACACCCAATGCGTAGTTGATTTTCAGAAGCGGAATCCACTCGTGGAACTCGGTAAACTGATAGCCGCCGCTCAAACGGTCGAAACCGGTAAACAGGGGCAGCGTTACCAAGAAACCGGCAAGCGCACCCATGAAGGCAAGCACACGCGCCAGCGGCGCACGGCTGTCTTTACCGGTCGCCAAAACCAGCACACCTGCGGCGATGGGTATCCATATTGCCAAGCTGAGTAGGTAGTTGGAAAACATAGTGGTTAACCTGTGGTTAAAATAAAAATGTGTTTATGTGGATATTTCTTCGTTTCAGACGGCCTGAAGGTTTAAGACCGTCTGAAACCTTATTCTTATCGGAACAATCCCCAGAAGGTCATGCCGAGCAGTACCAATACGCCGAATACCATAGCAGCGGCGTAGGTGTAGATAAAGCCGGTTTGGGCTTTACGCACTTGCGCAGCAATCGCGCCGACCAGTTTGGCGGAGCCGTTGACAATACCGTTGTCGATAATGGCGGTATCGCCGACTTTCCAGAAGAAGGTACCCAATGCGCGCGTGCCTTTAGCGAAGACGTTGAAATACAGGGCGTCGAGGTAGTATTTGTTTTCAAACAAAACGTAAATCGGACGGAACGCCTGTGCAATTTTCGCTGGCAGGTGCGGCAGTTTGACGTACAGGAGCCATGCGCTTAAGACACCTGCGATAGCAAGGTAGAGTACAGGCGAATGCAGGCTGTGTGACACCATTGCCAATGCGCCGTGGAACTCTTCCTTCATGATGTGCATAGTCGGATGCGCGTCGGCATTAACAAAAATCACGTCTTTGAAGAAATCGCCGTAAAGCATAGGCTCGATGGCAACGTAGCCGATGATGACGGACGGAATGGCAAGCAAAATCAAAGGCAGGGTAACAACCAACGGGCTTTCGTGCGGATTGTCATTTTTACCCAAGCCGTGATGCTCTTCGCCATGATGATCGTCATGATGCTCAGGCAGGCTGCGCCATTTCTCTTCGCCGTGGAACACCATAAAGTATTGGCGGAATGCGTAAAACGCGGTAACGAACACGCTGGCGAGGACGGCAAAATAAGCAAAGCCGCTGCCCGGCAGGGTGCTGTATTTCGCCGCTTCGATAATCGAATCTTTGGAATAGAAGCCGGAGAAGAACGGCGTACCGATCAGCGACAAGTTACCGATCAACATGGTCAGCCAAGTAATCGGCATGTATTTTTTCAGGTTACCCATGTGGCGCATATCTTGGTCGTGGTGCATACCGATAATCGCGCTACCTGCGGCCAAGAACAACAAGGCTTTAAAGAAAGCGTGGGTCATCACATGGAACATCGCCACGGAATAGGCAGACGCGCCCAGAGCCACGGTCATATAGCCCAGTTGCGACAGGGTAGAATACGCAACCACACGTTTGATGTCGTTTTGAATCACGCCCAAGAAGCCCATAAACAGGGCGGTAATCGCACCAATCACCATGATTACTGACAGCGCAGTGCTGCTCATCTCATAAATCGGCGACATACGCGATACCATGAACAGACCGGCGGTAACCATGGTTGCGGCGTGAATCAATGCAGAAATCGGAGTCGGGCCTTCCATCGAATCAGGCAGCCAGACATGCAGCGGGAACTGTGCAGATTTACCCATCGCACCGACAAACAGGAGTAAACAGGTTACAGTAATCAAAGACCATTCCACACCGGGGAACAGTTGGATAGTTGCCGTCTGAACATTAGGCAGATAAGCGAATACATCTTGATAGCGCAGGCTGCCGCCGAAATAGGCAAGCACCAAGCCGATACCGAGCAAAAAGCCGAAGTCGCCGACACGGTTGATCAAAAAGGCTTTCAGGTTGGCAAATGTTGCGCTCGGACGTTTGAAATAGAAACCGATCAAGAGATACGACACCAAGCCCACAGCTTCCCAGCCGAAGAAGAGCTGGATGAAGTTGTTGCTCATAATCAGCATCAACATGCTGAAAGTAAACAAAGAAATATAGCTGAAGAAGCGTTGGTAACCGACTTTTTCATCATGCATATAGCCGATGGTATAGATATGCACCATCAGCGATACGCCGGTGACCACGACCATCATCATCGCCGTCATCGTATCGACCAAGAAGCCGACGGAGAAATCTAAACCGCCCATTGTCAGCCAGGTATAGACGTTCTCGTCAAACTTGGCACGGCTGCCATTGAGGAATCCCCACAGCACATAAGCCGACAGCACGGCAGACACCGCCACACCGAGTATTGTTACGGTATGCGCACCGGCACGTCCGATTTTGTTGCCGAATAAACCCGCAATCAGCGAGCCTGCCAAAGGTACAAGGGCAATTATCAAATATAAAGTCATATCGTTCATGATTACCCTTTCAACTCATCCAAATCGGCAACGTTGATTGTTTTTCTGTTACGGTACACCAATACCATAATCGCCAAACCGATGGCGGATTCGGCAGCGGCGACGGTCAATACGAAGAATACGAAAATCTGTCCGGCGGTATCGCCCAGATGCTGCGAAAAGGCGATAAAGTTGAAGTTCACCGCCAAAAGCATCAGCTCGATGGACATCAGCAATACCAGCACGTTTTTGCGGTTCATGAAGATACCCATTGCGCTGATACCGAACAGGAGCGCGCCCAATACCAAATAATGCGTCAAGGTAATCATGCTTTGCCCTCCCCTTCCGGCTTGAGGCCGTCTGAAACTTCGCTTTCTTCGGCAGATTCGACTTGCGGTTTGACCGCTTCCATTTTCACCAGACGCATACGGCCCTGGTCGGCACGTACTTTAACTTGGTCGGCAGGATCCATGCGTTTCGGATTGGTGGTTTTACGGTGAACCAGCGCAATCGCGGCCACCATACCCAACAGCAGCAATACCGCCGCCAATTCAAACGGCAACAGATAGTCGGTATAAATACGGCTGCCCAAATCGCGGATATTGTTGTAATCGGCCGGAATGTCTTTCATCAGACCAAATGCGGCAAGGTCGGTTTTTGGGTTGACCAGAATCAGAATCAGGGCAACTGCCAACAATGTGCCGACCACACCGGCAACAGGCGCATGACGCCAGAAACCGGCGCGCATTTCTTCAATGTCGATGTTCAACATCATTACAACGAACAAGAACAACACCATCACGGCGCCGACGTAAACCACCACCAGCGTCACGCCCAAGAATTCGGCCTGCATCAGCATCCAAAGCATCGCGCTCACGCAGAAGGTCAGCACCAGATGCAAAGCGGCGTGAACAGGGTTTTTAGCGGTGACGGTACGAACCGCACCGTACAAAACGATAGCGGCAAGAATATAGAACAGAATCGCAGAAAAAGTCATTCGTCTGCTCCTTAACGATACGGCGCGTCAGCGGCTTTGCGTTTGGCGATTTCAGCTTCGTATTTGTCGCCAATGGCCAAAAGAATCGGCTTGGTCATGTGCAAGTCGCCTTTTTTCTCGCCGTGGTATTCAAAAATATGGGTTTCTACAATCGCATCGGTCGGGCAGGCCTCTTCGCAGAAACCGCAGAAGATACACTTGGTCAGGTCGATGTCGTAACGCTTGGTGCGGCGGGTGCCGTCTTCGCGTTCTTCCGATTCAATGTTAATCGCCATTGCTGGACAAACTGCCTCGCACAATTTACACGCAATACAGCGCTCTTCGCCGTTCGGATAACGGCGTTGCGCGTGCCAGGCCGCGGAAACGCACGGATTGCGGCGTTTTTTCTTCGGGGAAGTAAATCGTGTCTTTGCGGGCGAAGAAGTTTTTGAGCGTTACGCCCATGCCTTTCACCAATTCGCCCAGCAGGAAGGTTTTTACTAAATTAGCCATTTTCGGATGCTCTTTTCGGATTGTTCTGTTTACAGGCCGTCTGAAAGCGGTTTTTTTAACCTGCCGCGCCCACCATTTCTAAAAACTCGGCTTCGGTCAGCTTCGGGGTATCGTTGGCCAAGTCATAATACGGAGCTTTGCAATCAATAAAGATTTGTGAGGTAGTTTCAAAGCCCGCGTTGTCGGCAAACAGCCCGGCGTTGATGTAATAATCGTTGCCAACCTGCACAAACAGGTGTGTGCCGCAGTGTTTGCAAAAACAGCGTTGCGCCCATTCGGACGACTGATAATGCGCGATGTGCTCGCTGCCTGTGATTTCGGGCGACCGGGCGGCCAAAGTAAAAGACGCGCCGCTGCCCCATGTGCGGCATTTCCCGCAATGGCAGGCGTGGAGTTCGCGGTTTTCGGCGGTTTCCAGTGATACTGCGCCGCACAGGCATTGAGCTTTCATCGGTTTCTCTCGGTTTGAAACGGTTAAAAATTTGGGGTTCAGGCTACCTGAAAACTTTCAGACGGCCTCCCTGCCCTATTTCCACAAATTCAGCGGTGAAATCATCCACACACCCAAAACCACGATGTAGGCGAAGCCGATCGGAATCAGCACTTTCCAGCCCAAACGCATGATTTGGTCGTAACGGTAGCGTGGGAAAGTTGCACGGATCCACAGATACCAGTACAGAACCGCCGCCATTTTCACAAACATCCAGAATGCGGAAGGCGTACCGATAAAGCCCCAGCTTTGCGGGAACGGAGACAACCAGCCGCCGAGGAACATCAGCGATGTCAGAGCGGCAATCAGAATCATGAAAATGTATTCGGCAAGGAAGAACAGCGCGAATGCGAAGCCGGAATATTCGACGTGGTGTCCGGCAACGATTTCGGACTCGCCCTCTGCTACGTCAAACGGTGCGCGGTTGGTTTCGGCAACGGCGGAAATCAGATAGACGATGAAGATTGGGAAGAGCGGCAGCCAGTTCCACGAGAACACGGAACCGCCCGCGATGCCTTTTGCCTGTGCGGCAACGATGTCGGAGAAGTTCATGCTGCCCGATACCATCACGACGCACACCAGCGCGGCACTCATGGCAATCTCGTAGGAAATGCTTTGTGCGGAAGCGCGCATTGCGCCCAAGAACGAATATTTGGAGTTGGAAGCCCAGCCCGCGATGATCACGCCATAAACCGACAGCGAGGTAATCATCAGGATGTACAAAAGGCCGATATTGATGTTGGTCAACACCCATTCTTCGTTGAACGGAATCACTGCCCACGCCGCGAAAGACGGGGCAAGCGACATAATCGGGCCGATGTAGAACAGGGCTTTGTTTGACAACTTCGGACGGGTTACCTCTTTAAACAAGAGTTTAAACACGTCGGCAAACGGCTGAATCAGACCCCACGGGCCGGTTACGTTCGGGCCGACGCGAAGCTGCATAAAGCCGATGACTTTACGCTCGAAATACGTCAGGTAGGCAACGGTCAGAATCAGCGGAATCAGGATAATCACGATTTTGACGATGACGGATACCACCAAACCTACGGTGATACCCAAATCGCCCAGACCGAGCGTTGCGGCAAAGAGGTTTTGGAACCATTCTTGCATGATCAAGCTCCCGCCAGTTCAATAGTGTCCATCAACGCACCCAGCGCGGCATTTTCGGTATGCAGCGGCAGATGCACCACGTTTTCAGGCAAACCGGCATCGGCTTTGACAGCAACCGATACGCTTGCGCCGTTTTGTTTGGCGATAGCAGTTTGTCCGTCTTGCAGGCCTAAGCGCGCCAAAGTGTTCGGATTCACACGCGCGGCAGGCACGGCGGCATGGCTGGTTTCTTGCAACGGTGCGGAACGGCGCACGATAGAATCAGTGTGATAAATACCGACGCCGCCGACACGGACGAGACGATCTGAGGCCGTCTGAACGCCCTCCTCTGTCCATGTGCTGCGGTTGTCCAGTTTAGACGGCAGGCTTTCTGCATCCAGCGCATCTTTCAGAATCGCAGCGGTATCGTGGTATTCAAAACCTTTCAGGTCAAACAGGTTGCCCAATACGCGCAACACTTTCCACATCGGACGCGAATCGCCGAAGCCTTGTACCACGCCGTGGAAAGATTGCAGACGGCCTTCCATATTGATGAAGCTGCCTGATGTTTCGGTAAACGGCGCAATCGGCAACAATACGTCGCACACGTCCAGCAGCGTTTCGCTGACAAACGGTGTAAACGCCATCACGCTTTTCGCCTGTTTCAACGCGGCTACGGCTTTTGTACCGTCCGCCGTATCAATTTCCGGCTCGACGTTGAGCAGCAAGACTGCCTGTTTCGGTGCGCTTGCCATTTCGGCAACGCTCTCGCCAGAGTTCACACCTAATACGTCCGCACCAACGCTGTTGGCGGCTTGTGGCAAAATGCCCAGCACTGCGCCGGTCGCGTCTGCCAGCTCTTGCGCGGCGGCATAAATGGCGGCGTAATCAGGATGGTTTTGCACTTCCGCGCCCAAAATAACCGCTGCTTTTTCAGCGTTTTTCAGGCTGGCGGTAACGGCATGTTCCGCATTGGCAGACAGTTTTTTCAGACGGCCTGCCCACTCGTCGGGATGTGCGGCTTCCTGAGACAGGAGCAGCATAAACAATTCTTCTTTACTGCTGGCCAATACGCTCAAGGCCATACGGTCTTTGGCGGCGCGGCGCAGGCGGGCAGTCAGGAGCGGCTGTTCTTTGCGCAAGTTCGCGCCGACTACCAATACGGAATCGTTGTCAGCCAAAGATTCGATACTTTGTCCCAACCATTGCGCACCTTTAAGGCCGTCTGAAAGACGTTTGTCTTGTTGGCGCAAACGGGTGGCAAAGTTTTTAACACCCAAGCCGTCGGCGAGTTTTTTCGCCAGATACAGCTCTTCAACCGTATTCATCGGATTGGCCCAAACGCCAACTTGGTTTTGGTTGCCGTCTTTGGCGATACATTCAATCGCGCTGCGGACATATTCCAACGCGGTTTTCCAATCCACGTCCATCCACTCGCCGCCCTGTTTGATTTTCGGGTTTTTCAGACGGCTTTCGTGATACAGGCCTTCGTAGGCAAAACGGTCGCGGTCGGACAGCCAGCATTCGTTAATCGCTTCATTTTCCAACGGCAATACGCGGCGGACGGTATGGTCTTTGGTTTGTACAATCAGATTGCTGCCCAAAGCATCATGGGCGGAAACGGATTTGCGGCGGTTTAGCTCCCAAGTACGCGCGTTGAAGCGGAACGGTTTGCTGGTCAATGCGCCGACAGGACACAAATCGATGACGTTGCCTGACAATTCGGTTTCCACCGCTTTGCCGATAAAAGGCATGATCTCGGAATGTTCGCCGCGGTTGGCCATAGCGATTTCTTGCACGCCGGCGATTTCTTCAGTGAAACGAACGCAACGGGTACAGTGGATACAACGGCTCATTTCCTCGGCGGAAACCAAAGGCCCCATGTCCTTGCCGACGACGGAACGTTTTTCTTCAGTATAACGGCTGGTGGTTTTGCCGTAGCCCATCGCCAAATCCTGCAACTGGCATTCGCCGCCTTGGTCGCAGGTCGGACAGTCAAGCGGATGGTTGATGAGCAAGAACTCCATCACGCCTTCTTGAGCCTCTCGGGCTTTTGCCGAATGCGTACGCACAATCATGCCGTCTGTAACCGGCGTGGCACAGGCGGGCAGGGGTTTGGGGGCTTTTTCCACGTCCACCAAACACATACGGCAGTTGGCGGCGATGGAAAGTTTTTTGTGGTAACAGAAATGCGGGATATAAGTACCGAGCTTGTGCGCGGCTTCAATCACCGTCGCGCCCTGCTCCACAGATACCTGTTTGCCGTCGATTTCGATTTGTAACATGGTTCGTTCCTAGTTACGTGTATTTAATAAATAATTCTTTTAGAGGCCGTCTGAAAAACTTAGCACCACTTATTCGGTTTCATCGGTCCGCCGTGTTCGATGTAATGCACAAACTCATCACGGAAATGCTTGGTAAAGCTGCGGACAGGGAAGACGGCGGCATCGGCAAGGGCGCAGATGGTGCGGCCTGCCATTTGGTTACCGACAGAATCCAGCAAATCCAAGTCTTCCATGCGGCCTTTGCCTTCTACGATGCGGTGGACGATGCGGTAAAGCCAGCCCGTACCTTCACGACAAGGCGTACATTGGCCGCAAGACTCGTCGTAGTAGAAGTAGCTCAGGCGCTCAAGGGCTTTCACCATGCACACGTCTTCGTCCATGACGATAATCGCGCCGGAACCCAGCATCGAGCCGGCTTTGGAAATCGAGTCATAGTCCATATTGGTCTGCATCATGATATCGGCAGGCAAAACTGGCGCGGACGAACCGCCGGGAATAACGGCCTTGAGTTTTTTACCGCCGCGCATACCGCCCGCCATTTTCAGGACTTCGGCAAACGGTGTACCCAATGGCACTTCATAGTTGCCCGGACGCTCGACATGACCGGAAATACAGAACAATTTGGTACCGCCTGCATTCGGAATACCTTTATCGGCAAATGCCTGTCCGCCGTCACGGATAATGAAGGGGACGGAGGAGAACGTTTCGGTATTGTTGATGGTGGTCGGTTTGCCGTACAGGCCGAACGAAGCAGGGAATGGCGGCTTAAAGCGCGGCTGGCCTTTTTTGCCTTCCAGCGATTCGAGCAATGCGGTTTCTTCGCCGCAAATATATGCGCCGTAGCCGTGGTGGGCGAAGAGTTCAAATTCAAAATCCGAACCCAAAATATTTTTACCCAAAAAGCCTGCGGCACGCGCCTGCTCCAAAGCGGCTTCAAAACGTTGGTAGCCTTCGAAAATTTCGCCGTGGATGTAGTTGTAGCCGGCTTTCGCACCCATCGCGTAACCGGCAATAATCATGCCTTCAATCAGGGCATGAGGATTGAACATGATGATGTCGCGGTCTTTAAATGTACCCGGCTCGCCTTCGTCGGTGTTACAAACCACATATTTTTCGCCCGGGAAGGAACGGGGCATAAAGCTCCATTTTAAACCGGTCGGGAAACCCGCACCGCCACGACCGCGCAAGCCAGAGGTTTTGACTTCGTCAATCACATCGGTTTGCGAGATGTTTTCGGACAGGATTTTACGCAGGGCGGTATAACCGCCACGTTTGACGTATTCGTCCAATGTCCAGCAATCGGGATTGGCGGTATCCACTTGGTCAAAAATCACGCCTGATTGGTAAATAGCCATTTTTGGTGTGCCTGTTCGTTTTCGTATAAGTTGCAGCCGTTGTTTCAGACGGCCTAATATACTTTTGTATATCGATTACATGCCGACTAAATAAAAATATTGGTTTATAAAATTGATATTTCAGACGACCTTGTGTTTCGTTTTCATGGTTGTAGACCTAGCCTGCTTTGCTGAAGTATTACCATCCACCGCATTTATCTTCACATGGAATACCATCACCATCACCATCCATTTTGGTATCAGAACAATTCTGTAAAAACCATTTGGCCTCTTCGCATGACACCATCTGAGAACAATATTGCCTGCCATCACAACGATATTTATTACTATTGCTTTTTTTAGCTTGTATCGCAGCTGGATCATTAAGCTCTACTGGTGCATTAGTTTGTTTAGGGACTAATTTTGCTGCAGCGAATTGATATATCTGATAACCAATTAACCCGAAAAGTGCCAACCCTACCAATTTCGTCAATATGGAAGACGACGTATCTAAGGCAAAAAATGATTTTTTCTTTGCCCTCGAACGATGGTTATGATTCCGCTTAAAATCTCTTGCCTCACGACTCAAGTAACGAATCTGTTTAGCAACGTTTTTTCCTTTTCCGTTAGAAGATACTTCAAAGCCAACCACCTCATTAAGTTCAGGACGTGGACTTCTTTGGAAAAAGTCAGAAATATGGCAGAAAATTTCTTGTTTACTACCATCTATCCGTATAAAACCATAACCTTTTTCATCATCCCACTTAACAATTATCCCTTTCATTAACCGCTTCCCTTTTTATTGTTACTTTTAAATCACAATTTAAAATTTCGGAATAACTAGTAAGTTTGATTACAAACCTAATATGTTCGACGATCTATTCTAATTCTGCTAATTTTTTCTCAATCGCCTCTTCAGTCATAAAGCTGCACATGCTGTGGTTGTTGACCAGCATGACCGGTGCGTCGCCACATGCGCCCATGCATTCGCCTTCGACAAGGGTAAACTTGCCGTCGGGCGTGGTTTCGCCGTAGCCGATACCGAGTTTTTGTTTGAGGTATTCGCCGGTAGCCATACCGCCGCGCAGGGCGCAGGGCAGGTTGGTACAAACGGTCAGTTTGTATTTGCCGACAGGCTCAAGGTCGTACATATTGTAGAAAGTAGCGACTTCGTAGGCTTGTGCAGGCGAGATGCCGATATAGTCTGCGACAAAGGCGATGGTCTCGGGAGCGAGCCAGCCTTTTTCGGTCTGGGCAATACGCAATGCGCCCATAATAGCGGATCGGCGTTGGTCGGCAGGATATTTTGCCAACTCAATATCAATTTGTTTTAAGGATTCTGCGGATAACATTATCGGTCAACCTCCCCGAATACGATGTCCTGCGTACCGATAATGGCAACAACGTCGGCCAGCATGTGGCCTTTTGCCATTTCATCCATGCCTTGCAGGTGGGCAAAGCCGGGTGCGCGGATTTTCAGGCGGTAGGGTTTGTTTGCGCCGTCTGAAATGATGTAAACGCCGAACTCGCCTTTCGGATGTTCGACAGCGGTGTAGGTCTCGCCCTCAGGAACGTGCATACCTTCGGTAAAGAGTTTGAAATGGTGAATCAGGTCTTCCATACCTGTTTTCATTTCGGTACGTTTGGGCGGAGCGAATTTGTGGTTTGTGGTAATGACCGGACCCGGATTGACACGCAACCACTCGGAACATTGTTTGATGATGCGTACGGATTGACGCATTTCTTCCATACGGCAGAGGTAGCGGTCGTAGCAGTCGCCGTTGACGCCGACGGGGATGTCGAAATCCATTTTGTCGTATACTTCGTAAGGCTGTGTCTTACGCACGTCCCATTCCACGCCGGAACCGCGCAACATAACGCCGGTAAAGCCTTTTTGCATGGCGCGCTCAGGGGTGACAACGCCGATGCCGACGGTACGCTGTTTCCAAATACGGTTGTCGGTCAGGAGGGTTTCGAGTGTGTCGATGTTTTTCGGGAAACGTTCGCAGAAGGCGTCGATAAAGTCGAGCATGGTGCCTTCACGGGATTCGTTGAGCTGCTTCAATACTTTGGCGTTGCGGAATTTGCTGCTCTCGTATTTGGGCATGAAGTCGGGCAGGTCGCGGTAAACGCCGCCGGGACGGAAGTAGGCTGCGTGCATACGCGCGCCGGAAACGGCTTCGTACAAGTCCATCAGCTCTTCGCGGTCGCGGAAGGCGTAAAGGATGGCGGTCATCGCACCAATGTCGAAGGCGTGCGAACCGATGCCCATCAAGTGATTGAGGATGCGTGTTACTTCGGCAAACATCACGCGAATATATTGGGCGCGGATAGGTACATCGATACCGGCAAGTTTTTCTACTGCCAAACAATACGCCTGCTCGTTAACCATCATGGAAACGTAGTCCAAACGGTCCATATAGGGCAGGGCTTGCAGATAGGTTTTGGTTTCAGCCAGTTTTTCAGTACCGCGGTGCAGGAGGCCGATATGCGGGTCGGCACGGACGATGGTTTCGCCCTCCAACTCCAAAATCATACGCAATACGCCGTGCGCCGCAGGGTGTTGCGGGCCGAAGTTGATGGTGTAGTTTCTTAATTTATTGGCCACCGTAGTTCTCCTCACGGACGATACGCGGCGTGATCTCGCGCGGCTCAATGGTAACAGGTTGGTAAATCACGCGTTTTTGCTCTTCGTCGTAACGCATTTCGACATAACCGGAAATCGGGAAGTCTTTGCGGAACGGATGTCCGACGAAACCGTAATCGGTCAGGATGCGGCGCAAGTCCGGGTGGTTGTTGAACATGATGCCGTACATATCGAAGGCTTCGCGTTCGTACCAATCCGCGCTGTTGTAAATATCGACTACGGATTCGACTACGGGAAAGTCGTCGTCTGAAACCCAAACGCGTACGCGGATGCGTTGATTATTTTTAACGGAAAGCAACTGACTGACGACGGCAAAGCGTTTGCCCTGCCATACTTCGTTTTTGTAAGTGCTGTAATCGACACCGCACAAGTCGACCAGAAGCTCGAAATGCAACTCTTCATGGTCGCGCAATGCGGTCATGACTGAAATATAGTGTTCGGGCAGACACTCGACGGTAATCTCGCCCAAAGCTGAAATGACTTTGCTTGCCTGATCGCCAAGCACGCCGACAACGGTCTCATATAAGTTTTGAATGCTTGCCATATCGTCCTCTCCTTACTCGTCACGCGCGATGGTGGAAGTGCGCTTGATTTTTTGTTGGAGCTGAATCAGGCCGTAAATCAAGGCTTCCGCAGTCGGCGGACAACCCGGCACATAAACGTCTACCGGCACGACGCGGTCGGCACCGCGCACAACGGAATAAGAGTAGTGATAATAGCCGCCGCCGTTGGCACACGAGCCCATAGACAACACCCAGCGCGGCTCGGCGAGCTGGTCGTATACGCGGCGCAGGGCTGGCGCCATTTTGTTGGTCAGCGTACCTGCCACAATCATCAGGTCGGCCTGACGTGGGGACGGACGGAAAATGATGCCGAAACGGTCAAGGTCATAACGCGCCATACCCGCATGCATCATTTCCACGGCGCAGCAGGCCAAGCCGAAAGTAACCGGCCACAATGAACCGGTACGCATATAGTTCAACACCGTATCCGCGCTGGTGGTGATGAAACCTTTTTTCAAAACGCCTTCTATTCCCATTCCAGCGCACCTTTTTTCCATTCGTAAATAAAGCCTACCGTCAGAACGACGATAAACACCAGCATAGACCAAAAGCCGTACGCGCCCAAATCTTTGAACACAACTGCCCACGGCAACATGAACGCGACCTCCAAATCAAACAGGATGAAGAGGATGGCGACGAGGTAATAGCGCACGTCGAACTTCATCCTTGCGTTTTCAAAGGCTTCAAAACCGCATTCGTAAGCCGCGTCTTTTTCGGCATAGTGACGTTTCGGGCCTAAAATTGTGCCGAGCAGAATAAACAGCACACCGGCCGCAAGGCCGACGAGGATGAATACGAGGACGGGAAAATAACTGGCCAACATGGTCGTACCTAACTGGTTGACAGACAAATCTTAAAAATTAGGTTACCATTTTATCGAATTTCAAAAGCCATTTAAAGGTAAATATCAGCAAATCAGTAAAAAAACCCTAATAAATTCAATAAAGTTATGAGAACAATTCTTATTCTTATTTAATATTTCCAAATTTTAATTTCAGTTTAATCATGTATCATTTAATTTGGATTTTCTGCCTGTCCGATTTACTTCAAAAATCTGGAAAACCACCCTTTTCCAAACCTCAATAAAAACATCAGGCCGTCTGAAAACTGATTCTTTTTCAGACGGCCTGTGTACATCACATTATTTTAAATAGAAAAATCAATCGACACCTTTGAGCATGCGGTTCAATACTGGGGTGAGTACCAGCAGGATACCGCAGGTTACTGCGCCGATGGTGGCCAGCATCCAGTAGAAATCCAATGGCGACTGAGCATTGTAGTAGTCTTTAAACAACACTCCGCCCAAGGTAAAGCCAATGGACAATGCTAAGAAATTCAACGCAACCATTTGTGTTTTAAACATGCTCGGTGCGATTTTGGTGGAAAACGACAGCGAAATCGGCGACAGCATCAACTCGCCTATCGTAATTGCCAGCAACATCAGCATAAACACGATAATCGGCATCGGGGTCTCGGATGAAATATACGGAATGAAACACAAATAAGAGGCGCCGGTTACCAACATGGCCAGTGCAAACTTCAACGGTGTTTTAGGTTGGCGTTTGCCCATTTTCGTCCACACCGTGGCCATCACGCCGGAAAAGAGAACCACCCACATGGCCTGTATCGAATCTTTCCATGAAACAGGCACGGTAAAGCCGAAGAAAGTACGGTCAACCGTTTCGTCAAAATAAACCGTTGCAACGGTGTACACCTGAAACCAAACCGCCCAGAACATACAAATAGTCAAAAACAGCGGAATATAGGCCATGATGTAACGTTTATTGGCTGCCTCAACCTGGCTGCTGCCCAGCAGGCGTGCAAAATAAGCGATAACGGTGATAATGACCACGCCCAAAAGCCAGCGTGAAAAGTTCTCAAGATTGAGCGCGCCGGAAGCAATCACGCTGCTCAACACCAAAACCAGCAACACGCCGACAGCTATAGCAGTCTGTATCTTTTCAGGACGCAACGGATTCGGAGCCGGCGTATGCGGCAGGTTTTTACGGCCGCGCGAATACCACAGCAGGCCAAATGCCATACCGACGGCCGCTGCGCCGAAACCGTAATGGAAACCATTCTGTCTTGCAAAATACCGGTCAACAAAGGGCCTAAGAAACCGCCAATATTGATGGAAATATAGAAAATGGAGAAACCGGCATCACGCAATTCTCGCAGGTCGTCCCGTTCATACAAAGAACCGACCATCGAACCGGCAGACGATTTCACGCCGCCGCTGCCCAGCGCGATAAACACCAAGCCCAACAGCAATCCCATCAAGCCCGGCACAATCGCCAATAAAATATGGCCGATCATTACGACAATGCCGGCGATAAACAGGGTACGCTCCGCGCCCCAAATGCGGTCGGCTAACCATGCGCCGAGAATGGTGGACAGGTAAACGCTGCCACCGTATGCGCCAACGATACCGCCGGCCAAAGCCTTATCCATACCCAAACCGCCTTGATTCGCGGTGTAATACAGATAAATCAGCAGGATGCCCTGCATACCGTAGAAGGAAAAACGCTCCCACAGCTCAATATGGAATAGGGTGGATAATTGCAAAGGATGGCCGAAGAAAGTTTTCTCGGCAGAAGACAGCTTTTGACCGGACATTTAATAAGTTCTCCTAATATATCGGACAGGATCAGGCTTCAGACGGCCTATTGCACCTACCAATCATTTTTATAGAAACTATATATTACCGCCAATCTTTGCATTTGCAAAACATTAAAAAGCATATTTTTACAGAAAGATTAATATTCGCATTTAAAAAAGAACTCAATACCCACATAACAAGCATATCGTGGCCATCCCCGTCATGCCCTACATATTCAAAAACCCGTTAATTTTTAGTGTATTTTTCATGTAACCGAAAACGGATATATTTACTGCGTTCAGTATTCCATTTAGGCTGATAAGACTTTAGCTTATGCAAATAGATAAAACCTTTTGCCTGCTGGAAATATAAATCATCAAAGTTGGGTGTAATTACTGCCATATTCAACAATAAACAGGCCGTCTGAAAGATTTCAGACGGCCTGTTTATCTCTTACGGTTTACACACCTTGTTTCAGGCTGGCTTCGATGAAGCCGTCCAAGTCGCCGTCCAATACGGCTTTGGTGTTGCCGACTTCGTAGCCTGTACGCAGGTCTTTAATGCGTGAGGAATCCAAAACGTATGAGCGGATTTGGCTGCCCCAACCCACATCGGACTTGCCTTCTTCCAACGCCTGCTTCTCTTCGTTGCGTTTGCGCATTTCCAATTCGTACAGTTTGGATTTCAACATTTCCATCGCGGCGGCTTTGTTGGCGTGTTGCGAACGGTCGTTTTGACATTGCACCACAATCCCGGTCGGCTCGTGGGTAATACGCACGGCGGAGTCGGTTTTGTTAATGTGCTGACCGCCTGCACCGGATGCGCGGTAAGTGTCGATACGCAAATCGGCAGGGTTGATTTCAATTTCGATGGAGTCGTCGATTTCGGGATAAACAAACACGGATGAGAACGACGTATGGCGTTTGTTGTTGGAGTCAAACGGTGAGTAGCGCACCAAGCGGTGGACGCCGGTTTCGGTACGCAGCAAGCCGTAGGCGTATTCGCCTTCCACGCGGATGGTGGCGCGGTTGATGCCCGCGATTTCGCCGTTGTCTTCTTCAAGGATTTCGATTTTGAAGCCTTTGCGCTCGGCGTAGCGGCTGTACATGCGGAACAGCATACCTGCCCAGTCTTCGGCTTCGGTACCGCCTGCGCCTGCGGTGATGTCGATAAAGCAGTTGTTCGGGTCGGCTGGCTGGTTGAACATTCGTTTGAATTCGAGGTCGGCCATTTGTTTTTCCAAACCGGCCACGTCTTCCTGCACGGCGGCGAAACCTTCTTCATCGTTTTCTTCGACGGCCATTTCGATCAACATACGGTTGTCTTCGATGCCTGTGGCGATGTTGTCGAGGGTTACCACGATGCCTTCGAGGATTTTGCGCTCTTTGCCGATTTCTTGGGCGCGTTTGGGGTCGTTCCACAGTTCCGGGTCTTCGGAGAGGCCGACGACTTCTTCAAGGCGGTCTTTTTTGCCTTGGTAGTCCATATAGACGCGGATGTCTTCGCTGCGCTTCTCCAGGTCGTTTAGGGTGTTGTTAAGCTGGTTGATTACTTCGGCTTCCATGATTCTTGTGTTCTTTCAAAATTTTAGGGGCGTATTGTAAGGGATTTGCCTGTTTTTTTCCATGACCGGGTCGTCTGAAAATGTGCGGTTCGGGTTTTCAGACGGCCTCGGTTTTGAATTTTTCCATCCAAAGCCGCCAGTCGTTGTCTATCGGCGCTTGCACGGTCATCCGGCTGCCGTTTTCTATGCTTTGAAAACTGAGGCTTCGCGCGTGCAACATTAAGCGTTGCGTGCCGATATGTTCGGCAACGGCATGGTTTTGGCGCAAATCGCCGTAGTTGGTGTCGCCGACGATGGGGTGGAAAATGTGTTTCATATGGCGGCGGAGTTGGTGTTTGCGGCCGGTGTGCGGCGTGAGTTCGGCCCACGAATAACGCGAGGTCGGATAACGCAGGGCGGATTGGAACGGCAACTCGGTTTGCGCCAGACAACGGTAGGCGGTTTGTGCTTCCTGCAATGTGGCTTCGGTCTGCGCTTCGGCGATTTTGTCGGGCATATATTTGAGGGCGTAATCAATCAGGCCGTCTGAAGGCAGATGACCGCGAACAATCGCCCAATACGTTTTTTCGATGGTTTTGTTTTCAAACTGCTGCGTCAATAACCGTGCGGCTTCCGTATCGAGGGCAAACAGCAAGACGCCGGAAGTCGGGCGGTCGAGGCGGTGGACGGGATAGACGTGCTGCCCGATTTGGTCGCGCAGGGTCTGCACGGCAAAACGGGTTTCGTGTTTGTCTAACCAGCTTCGGTGCACCAGCATTCCGGCAGGTTTGTTGACGGCAACGGTGCGACTGTCGCGGTGGATAATATCAAGCATGGCAAAGCAGTAAAAATAAAAGCAGATATTGTAACGGGCTTTTGAAAATGTGGCAGGCACACTTGCCGCCGAAACCCAACTTTCAGACGGCCCGCCCCTTTCGGGTTACAATACTGTACATAAAAACACAAAGGAAAAGCCGTGAGCCTGCTCAAAAAACTGCCCAAACCCATGCTGCCCGACGAAACACGCCGCGATATTCAGGCGCGCGAGTCGTATCATGTATTGAAGATTATTTCCGAATTTGTCGAAGCCGGCGAAGAATTGCGCGCCATTCAGCCAGCCGTCAGCATTTACGGCAGCGCGCGCACGCCTGAAAACCATCCCGACTACGAGTTTACATTACGCTTGGCACGCAAACTGTCGGATGCCGGATTTTCCGTCATTTCCGGCGGCGGACCGGGCATTATGGAAGCGGCCAACAAAGGCGCGTTTGCAGGCGCAAGCCCGGCGGTGGGGCTGAATATCGTGTTGCCGCACGAGCAAAAAGCCAATCCGTATCAGGATTTGTCGATTAAATTCCAACACTTCTTCCCGCGCAAAGTCATGTTCGTCAAACACGCCGTGGCGTATGTCGTTATGCCTGGCGGTTTCGGCACATTGGACGAATTGTTTGAAAGCCTGACCTTGGTGCAAACCGGCAAAACGCCCGACCGCCCGATTATCTTAGTGGGCAAAGCATTTTGGGCAGGGTTGTTGGACTGGATACGCGAGCAGTTGTTGGGTAGAAACCTGATTTTGGAAGAGGATTTGAACCTGATCCGCGTCATCGACGACGAAGACGAAATTATCGAAGAAATCTTCGCCCATTACGAAAACCGCTTGGAAGACTTGTCCGAACACCAAAATGCTTGGTCGCTGGGGCTGTAAAAAACTAAGGTTTCAACTGAAAAAGCGGTTATCCCAGCTGCCCTTTGCTTCATTAATAAAGGCCGTCTGAAAATACTTTCAGACGGCCTTTTATCTTCTTTCAAAGCGTTTAATTGTTTTCCCACTCGACATGCTCACTCAAGAAGCCGCCGCTTTGGTGTGCCCAAAGTTTGGCGTACAGGCCTTGTTTCTTGAGCAACTCGGTGTGGCTGCCTTCTTCGATAATGCGGCCTTTGTCCAAGACGATGAGACGGTCCATCGCGGCGATGGTGGAGAGGCGGTGGGCGATGGCAATCACGGTTTTGCCTTCCATCATTTTGTCGAGGCTTTCTTGGATGGCGGCTTCGACTTCGGAGTCGAGCGCGCTGGTGGCTTCGTCAAGCAACAGAATCGGCGCGTCTTTGAGCATAACGCGGGCGATGGCGATGCGTTGGCGCTGGCCGCCGGAAAGTTTCACGCCGCGTTCGCCAACGTGTGCATCATAGCCGCGTCGGCCTTTGGCATCGCTTAAGTTAGGAATAAAACCGGTGGCCTCGGCGCGTTCGGCGGCAGAAATCATTTCGGCTTCGGTCGCATCGGGACGGCCGTAGATAATGTTGTCGCGGACGGAGCGGTGCAGCAGGGAGGTATCTTGCGTTACCAAACCGATTTGGGCGCGCAGACTTTCTTGGGTAACGCTGTCCACGTTTTGGCCGTCGATCGAAATCGTGCCGCTTTGCGGTTCGTAAAAACGCAGGAGCAGGTTGACGATGGTGGATTTACCCGCGCCGCTGCGGCCGATCAAGCCGACTTTTTCGCCGGGTTTGATGTTCAGATTAAAGCCGTTGAGGAGCGGTTTGCCTGCTTCGTAGGAGAAATCGACGTGATCAAACTTGATTTCGCCTCGGGTGACTTTCAGCGGCAGGGCTTGCGGCTTGTCGAGGATGGTGTGTGGTTTGGACAGGGTGGCCATGCCGTCGTTGACGGTACCGATGTTTTCAAACAATCGGGCAGACTCCCACATGATGTATTGCGACAAACCGTTCACACGCAATGCCATGGCCGTGGCGGTGGCGACTGCGCCTACGCCGACTTGGCCGTGATACCAAAGCCAAATACCCAAGGCGGTCGTGCCGACGGTCAGCGAGCTGTTGACGATAAAGCTGCAGGTGTACAGCAGCGTTGCCAAACGCATTTGGGCATGGACGGTTACCATAAACTCTTCCATCGACTGCTTGGCATAAGCGGCCTCGCGTGCGCCGTGGGAGAAGAGTTTGACGGTGGCGATATTGGAATAGGCGTCGGTAATGCGGCCGGTCATCAGCGAGCGCGCATCGGCTTGACGTGCAGCGGTTTTGCCGAGTTTGGGAATCAGGAAGCGCATAATCATCGCGAATCCAATCATCCAGCAGATAAACGGCACGATAAGCCAGGCATCGAATGAGGACAGAATCACGCCGGAAGTGATGAAGTACACCAGCACATACACAACCATATCGGCGACGGTCATCACGACATCGCGCAGCGCCAGCGCGGTTTGCATCACTTTGGCGGACACGCGTCCTGCAAATTCGTCCTGATAAAAGCCCAGGCTTTGACCCAGCATCAGGCGGTGGAAATTCCAGCGCAGGCGCATGGGGAACACGCCTTGCAGGGTTTGCAGGCGCACATTGGAAGCGAAAAAGGTCCAAACGGCAAAAAATGCCACCATGGCCATCATGCCGATTAATGCATGGCCTTTTTCGACAAACAGCGTTTGCGGCGTATAAGTGCCGAGCCAGTCGACTACCTTACCCATAAATTGGAACATCAAGGCTTCCATGATGCCGACGCCGACCGTAAACACGGCCAACACGGCAATCCATTTGCGCACGCCTTCAATGTTGCTCCAAATAAACCGCCACAACCCTTTTTCTGGCGTTTTCGGAGCGGCTTCGGGATAAGGGTCGATGCGGGACTCGAACCATGAGAATATTTTTTTAATCATTGTTTTTGCAAATGTGATAAGACGGTCAGGCCGTCTGAAAGAGGTGTTCAAATACATTCAAGACTGTATTTTACGGGAAAAATCCGACTGATGACAGCGTATACCGTCAGTCCGATCAAACCAATCTATCGGCTTAACCATCTAAAAATCCCTTTGATTGGCATAAAACAAAGGCCGTCTGAAACTTTTCAGACGGCCTTTGCTGGATTTAGGTTAACCCTAAAATCACTCTTTACGTTGACGGCCCAAATCGGCAGCGGCAGTAAACAAAACGTCGGTGGAAGAGTTCAACGCAGTTTCTGCAGAGTCTTGAATCACGCCGATGATGAAGCCGACAGCAACCACCTGCATGGCCACATCGTTATCGATACCGAACAGGCTGCACGCCAAAGGAATCAGCAGCAATGAGCCACCGGCCACACCGGATGCACCGCACGCGCTGACGGTGGCCACCAGGCTCAGCAGCAGGGCAGTGGCGAAGTCAACCGTAATGCCTTGCGTGTGCGCCGCAGCCATCGCCAAAACGGTAATGGTGATTGCCGCACCGGCCATATTGATGGTTGCACCCAATGGAATGGAGATAGAGTAAGTGTCTTCGTGCAGGCCCAGTTTTTTCGCCAATGCCATGTTCACAGGGATGTTGGCGGCGGAAGAACGGGTGAAGAAGGCATACACGCCGCTTTCGCGCAGGCAGGTAAACACCAGCGGGAAAGGATTGCTGCGGATTTGCGTCCACACAATAATCGGGTTGACCACCAAAGCGATAAACAGCATACAGCCGAGCAATACGGCCAACAGCTGCATATAGCCGGCAAGCGCTTCAAAACCGGTTTCCGCAATAGTAGAAGACACCAAGCCGAAAATACCCAGCGGCGCAAAACGGATAATCCACTTCACAACCGTCGAAACGGTATCGGCCAAGTCGGCCGCCACTTGGCGGGTCGTATCCGAACCGTGATGGCGCAAAGCCGCGCCCAATACCAAAGCCCAAGCCAAAATGCCGATATAGTTGGCATTGGCCAGCGCGTTAATCGGGTTGGCCACCAAATTCATCAGCAGCGTTTTCAGCACTTCGACAATGCCGGAAGGCGGCGCAACGGATACATCGCCGGCCGTACGCAGAATCAGCGTGGTCGGGAATGCCATACTGGCAATGACTGCCACCACAGCCGCAGCAAACGTACCGAAAATATACAAAATCAAAATCGGTTTGATGTGAGCCTGATTGCCTTTTTGGTGTTGCGCAATGGCGGCAGTCACCAAAACAAATACCAAAATCGGCGCGATAGCCTTAAGCGCACCGACAAACAGGCTGCCCAGCAGTCCTGCGCTGATACCGACTTGCGGCGAAACTGCACCCACAATAATACCTAAAACCAAGCCGATGGCGATTTGCGCCACCAGGCTGACGCGATTGAGCGCGTTCAAAATCGGATTGCCACTTGCCATATCCGTTCCTTCAATTTAAAGATATGTTAAAAAAGTCTTACATTCTAAAATAAAAAATCATTTGTCGGCGAGGTTTTCATGCACACCTCACAAAAACGGCATTAAAGTTTAACATTTATGACACAATTGGCACTTTATGCCAAAAATACAGTCAAATCTGCTCAAACCCTACTCTTAGAATATACCCATACCGTTGCTTTATTCTCTATATCTTGCTTTCAGACGGCCCGAAATCTGCGCCATAAGGCCGAATACAAAGGCAACTTCACCAGTAAAAATACAAAAACATAAATATTACAATCAGATAGAAACAAACCAAAATCCGCCCTTTAAGTCGCATTTGACAACGTTATCGCGCTAAATTTCCGTTTATAACCATAGCCTGAAACCTTGCAGAAATAATGTTAAAATCCCCAAACTGAAGAATTGTCGCTGTCGAACACACATCATGACCAAACTGACCTACCCTGTTTTATTTGCATCATTGGCGCTCGCCTACGGACACGCGTTGGCAGTAGATACTTCCGTTCCCAAAGCGGAAGACTACGAGGCTGTTCCCGAATCCGAAATGCCCAAGCAGCCCAAAGACGACCAAACAGGCAAACTCAAGCCCAAATTCCCCGTCAAAATCGACACCCAAGACAGCGAAGTCAAAGAAATGCTTGAAGAATACCTGCCGCTGATTACCCAGCAGCAGGATGAGGAGCTGGACAAAGAGCAGGTCGGCTTCCTCGCCGAAGAGGCGCCCGACAACGTCAAAACCATGCTCCGGACCAAAGGCTACTTCAACAGCAACGTCAGTATTCAAGACCACGGCGAGAGCTACACCGTCAACGTCACCCCCGGCCCGCGCACCAAAGTCGACAACGTCAGCGTGGCCATCCTCGGCGACGTATTGAATGACGACAACTTGGCCGAGTACTACCAAAATGCGATGGAAAACTGGCAGCAGCCCGTCGGCGAAAACTTCGACCAAGACGGCTGGAATGCGAGTAAAACCTCCGTCCTCAGCGCGGTAACACGCAAAAAATATCCATTGGCGAAACTCACCACCACCCAGGCCACCATCAATCCCAATACCCAGAAGGCCGACTTAAACGTCATCGTGGAGAGCAACCGCCCGATTTACTTCGGCGAGTTCCAAATCACCGGCACGCGCCGCTACCCTGAAAGCGTGGTTTCCGGCATGGCGCGCTTCCAACCCGGTTCGCCTTACGACTTAGACAAAATCCTCGACCTGCAACAGGCGCTCGAACAAAACGGCCACTATTCCGGCGCGTCCGTACAAGCCGACTTCGACCAACTGCAAGGCGACCGCGTTCCCGTCAAAATCAACGTGACCGAAGTCAAACGCCACAAACTGGAAACCGGTATCCGCTACGACTCCGAATACGGAATCGGCGGCCGCATCGCCTACGACTATTACAACCTCTTCAACAAAGGCTACATCGGTTCGGTCGTTTGGGACATGGACAAATACGAAACCACGCTGGCCGCCGGTATCAGCCAGCCGCGCAACAACCGCGGCAACTACTGGACCAGCAACGTTTCCTACAACCGCTCGACCACGCAAAACCTTGAAAAACGCGCCCTGACCAGCGGTATTTGGTATGTCCGCGACCGCAACAATATCGATGCCCGCTTCGGCCTCGAATTTATTACCGAAGACCGTAAAGTCCCCGACACCAGCTACGATTTGGGCCGAAGCCATGCCACCATGCTGACCGCCTCATGGAAACGGCAAAGCATCGAAACCGAGCTGCATCCTCAAAACGGCTACTACCTCGACGGCAAAATCGGCACGACTTTGGGCAAACTCCTCTCCTCCACCCAAATGGCACGCGCTACAGCACGCGCAGGCTATTTCTTCACGCCTGAAAACAAAAAACTCGGTACATTCATCGTACGCGGACAGGCAGGCTACGTTTATGCCCGCGAAGGCGAAGAAGTACCGTCCAGCCTGATGTTCCGCACCGGCGGCGCGACTTCCGTACGTGGTTACGAACTCGACAGCATCGGCTTGGCAGGCCCCAACGGCTCCGTCCTGCCGCAACGCGCCTTGGTGGTCGGCAGCCTCGAATATCAATTCCCGGTTACCAAAAGCTTCTCCGGCGCCATCTTCCACGATGTCGGCGATGCGACAAGCAACTTCAAACACATGACCTTAAAACACGGTACCGGCTTGGGTGTGCGCTGGTTCAGCCCGGTTGCGCCGTTCTCCTTCGACATTGCCTACGGCCATCACGACAAGAAAATCCGCTGGCACATCAGCTTAGGCACAAGGTTTTAACAAACATACACCATCCATTCTTTCAGATGGCCTCAGCCATTCCAGGCCGTCTGAACAACAGACAAACAGAAAAATATCATGACCGATACTGCAAACACTTCCACGCCGTCTGAACAACAGCCCGCCCCGCCAAAGCGCAAAAAACGCCTGTTACGCGGCTTTGTCCTGTCCGCCTTGAGCGTATTGACCGTTTCTGCCGGCGCAATCGGCTGGCTGGTCGGTACGGAATCGGGTTTGCATTTCGGTTTGTACAAGATCCCGTCATGGTTCGGCGTCAAAATCTCTTCGGACACACTGAAAGGCACGCTGATTGAAGGTTTTGAAGGCGACAAATGGTTGATTGAAACAGAAGGTGCGGATGTCAAAATCAGCAGCTTCCGCTTTGATTGGAAACCGTCCGAGCTGTTCCGTCCGTCTTTGCACATTACCGAAGTCGTGGCCGGCGACATCGCCATTGTGACCAAGCGCACGCCGCCCAAAGAAGAAGAGCCTTCAAAAGGCCTGCCTGACAGCATAGACCTGCCCGTTACCGCCTATCTCGACCGTTTGGAAACCGGCAAAATCAGCGTAGGCAAGCGTTTTGACAAGCAGAGCGTCTATCTCGACCATCTGCACGCAGCCTATCATTACGACAAAAAAGAACACCGCCTCCACATCAAAACCGCCGACACGCCCTGGAGCAGCTCGACAGGCGCGGTGGTGCTCGGTTTGAACAAACCCTACGTCCTCAATACCGCCATCTACACCAAAGGCCAGCTTGAGGGCGAAACCATACACGGCACGGTGCGCCTGTGGGGCAGCCTGCAAGACGTGTACACCGACCTACTGCTCGACGGCGACAATGTTCATTTGTCTGCCAAATCCACCATCCACCCATTCGCCGACAGCCTCAACGAAACCGTCGGCGAAATCCTGGTTAAAGGTTCCAACATCAATCCGCAGGCCTTCCTGCCCACCCTGCCCAAAGCGCGCCTGAATTTCGACGCCACCACCATTCCGTCCTTTACCGACGGCGTTGCGTTGGAAGGCTCGATTGACTTGGAAAACGACCAAGCCGGTTTTGCCGATGAAAACCATATCCCCGTCAAACGCATCCTCGGCGAATTCATCGTCGACGATAAAGGCACGGTCAAAATCGAAGACATCGGCGTCGGCCTGCTCAAAGACGGCAGCATCGATGTATCCGGCTCTATCGATACCGCCCAAGACCAACTCAAACTCGCACTGGGCATCAACAATACCGGCGCAGACGACTTTGTCCGTCAAAACATCGCAGGCCGTCTGAACGGCAGTATCGACGTCAAAGGCGAAACCTCCTCCCCCGTCGTCAACTGGAATCTCGACAGCGGATTCGCGCGTACAGACGGCATGCTGTTTTTCCAAACCGACAAACAGCTCGGCCAGCGCACACTCAAGCTCGACAAAGTCCGCCTGGTTCCGCAAAACGGCGGCGAACTCAACGCCAAAGGCTCGCTCGAACTCTTCAAAGACCGCAAACTGCAGCTGGACATCGTCAGCAAAGCCTTCAACCCTGCGCGCATCGATCCGCAGCTTCCGCAAGGCAGCGTCAACGGCAACATCAACTTGACCGGCATACTGGCGCAAGAGAAATTCGCCGGTAAAATGCAGTTCGCACCGAGTACGCTCAACGGCGTTCCGCTCAGCGGCAAAGCCGACGTCGCCTATGAAAACAAACACCTCTCGCGCGCCCTGACCGACCTGACCCTCGGCAGCAACATCGTCAAAACTAACGGCAGCTTTGGCAAAAAAGGCGACCGCCTCAACCTCAACATTACCGCCCCCGATTTGTCGCGTTTCGGCTTCGGCTTGGGCGGCCTGCTCAACGCGCGCGGCTACATCTCCGGCAGTTTTTCAGACGGTCTCAAAACCCTTGAAGCCGATTTGAACGGCGAAGCGCGCAACTTCAAAGTCGCCGATACCGTCAACATCCGTACCCTCGACTTCAAGCTTAAAGGTTCGCCCGACACCAACCGTCCGTTGAGTGCCGATATTAAAGGCGAACACATCGCCGTCTCCGGCGGCGCGGCCATGATTGACAACGTCAACCTGCTCATCAGCGGCACAGGTTCGCACCACCACATCCGCGGCAACAGCAGCATGGCGGTGGACAACAAACGCTACAAGCTCGACCTCGACGCCACCGGCGGCCTCAACAAAGACCAAACCCAATGGAAAGGCACGGTAGACACGCTCGACATCAACGGCGCGTTCAACCTCAAACTGCAAAACCGCCTCAACCTCGAAGCCGGCAGCGAACGCGTTTCCCTCAGCAGCGCGCGCTGGGCGGCCATGGGCGGCAACCTCAACCTGCAAAATTTCGTTTGGGACAAGAAAGCCGGCATTACCAGTAAAGGCAGCGCACAAAATCTGCACATTACCGAATTACACAACTTCTACACTCCGCCTATCGAACACAACCTCGTCTTGGGCGGCGACTGGGATTTGGCGTACAGTCAAAACGCGCGCGGCTTTCTCAACATCAACCGTCAAAGCGGCGACATCATCCTGCCGAGCAAAGACCCGAAAAACAAACAGCCTTTGGGGCTTTCCGCACTCGCCCTGCGTACCCGTTTCCAAAACGGCCGCATCGACAGCACGCTGGAAGGCAACACCCGCTTCGGCAAAGTTGACGGCACGCTCGGCATCGCCCAGCAGTTCGGCAACAACATCAACAACGCCCCTGTCAGCGGCAAAGTCAATATCAGCATTCCCGATTTGGGCTCGCTCAAATCCTTTATGCCGGCGACAGCCCAAGGCATTGCAGGCCGTCTGAACGCGACCGCCACCATCGGCGGCCGACTCGGTTCGCCTACCGTCAACAGCAACCTCGACCTCCAAACCAATTACGGCCGTGCCGACGGTACTGTCAACATCGGTCAGGGTACCAGCTTCGACACCGCCCCCCTGAGCGGCAAACTCAACCTGAACGTTGCCAACCTCGAAGTCTTCCGCAACTTCCTGCCCGTCGGCCAAACCCTCAAAGGCCGTCTGAACGCCGCCGTCAACTTGGCAGGCCGTCTGAACGATCCGCAACTGAGCGGCCTGATTAATGGCGACAACCTCTATTACCGCCATCAAACCCAAGGCCTGATTCTCGACAACGGCGTATTGCGTTCGCGCCTGCAGGGTCAAAAATGGGTGATCGACAGCCTCAAATTCCACCGTAGCGGCACGATTGAGCTCAAAGGCGCGGTCAACCTTGCCAATGCCAACCCCGATGTCGACGTAGACATCGTCTTCGACAAATACCGCACCCTCTCGCGGCCAAACCGCCAACTGCAGCTCTCCGGCGCGGCCAAAGTCCTCTACAATCCGGAAAAAGGCGTATCGCTCAACGGCACGCTCAACACCGACTACGGCAGGTTTGGTTCGCAAAAATCCTCCATGCCGACCCTCGATGACGACGTGGTTGTACTGGGCGAAACCAAAAAAGAAGCAACGGCCACCACGCCGATTAATCTGAACCTTGTCTTGAACATCAACGACAATGTCCGCTTTGTCGGCTACGGCGCAGACGTTACCATCGGCGGCAAACTGACCATCACGTCCCGCCCCGGCGAAGCCGTCCAAGGCGTCGGTACCGTGCGCGTTGTCAAAGGCCGCTACAAAGCCTACGGCCAAGACCTCGACATCACCAAAGGTGCGGTTTCCTTCGTCGGCCCGCTGACCGATCCGAACCTTAACATCCGTGCCGAACGCCGTCTCTCCCCGGTCGGCGCAGGTGTCGAAGTTCTCGGCAGCCTCAACAATCCGCGCGTGACCTTGGTTGCGAAGGAAGCCATGAGTGAAAAAGACAAACTCTCCTGGCTCATCCTCAACCGTGCCAGCAGCGGCAGCGACGGTGACAACGCCACGCTCTCTGCGGCCGCCAGCGCGCTGCTTGCCGGCCAAGTCAACGACCGCATCGGCCTCGTGGATGATTTGGGCTTTACCAGCAAACGCAGCCGCAACGCTCAAACCGGCGAGCTCAATCCTGCCGAACAAGTCCTGACCGTCGGCAAACAGCTCACCAACAACCTCTACGCAGGTTACGAATACGGCATCTCCAGCGCCGAACAATCCGTCAAACTCGTGTACCAACTGACCCGCGCCATCCAAGCCGTTGCCCGCATCGGCACGCGCTCGTCCGGCGGCGAGTTGAAATACACCATCCGCTTTGACAACTGGTTCGGCAAAGACGAACCCGAGCCGGAAGAACAACACTAAAAGCCGTGAAAAAGGCCGTCTGAGATTCATCTTTCAGACGGCCTTTATCTTGTTCTACCGTATCAAAATCCGCAGCCATGCCTCAAAAAACAAAGGCCAACGGCGCAAGTTTGAAAATAAATGCAGCTAAAAAAGTGAGCGGCCAGCCACGGCTTATTCCAAGTTAGCGATAAATAAGCAGATACAAAAAGGCCGTCTGAAACTGACAGGGGCAGGTTTCAGACGGCTTTTTTGAATCATCGAAACATCTTATGCATGGCATTGCTGATTAATTCGAGCTGTTTCTTATATTCGCGGCAACGGGGGCAGAGAGACAGGTGCACAGCGAGGGCAATGCGGTTAAAAAGACTGAGGCGTACTTGGTCTTGCTGTTTGGAAATCAGATCGGTTATTTTGCGGCATTTTTTCATGGCGTTTTCCTGTCAGGCATGGGAGAACCATTTGATTTGCAGGCACTGGCGCAAGGTTTCGCGCGCGCGGTGCATGATGGTGTGATAGTTGGCATGGCTGATGCCGCATTGCTCGCGGATTTCATCGCTTGAAAAACCGAGAATTTCTTTCATAGTAAACACGCGGGCGGTGTTTTCCGGCAGATGGTAGAGGCAGGTCTGTAAAACTTGGTAGAACTCTTTATTGTTCAAACTGGCTTCGGGCGAGTCCCAACCCTGAGGCTGTCCTTCGTCCGTCCAATGACCGTCGGCGGCAAAATGTCCTTCAAAGGCTTCATCCAAGGCTTCCTCGTCGCGCGTGACGAAAACTTGGCGTTGCCGCCCGATTTGGCGCAGGCAGTCGGTAATTTTGTTTTTTAAGATTGCAAACAGCCAGCTGCTCACTTGGGCGCCGCCTTTGAAACCCTCGGCCGCACGGTAAGCGGAAAGCATGGTTTCCTGTACGAGGTCTTCCGCCAAATCGGGGCGGTCGGGCAGCTGGATCTGGGCAAAGCGCAGCAGCAGTTTGCGGGATTCGGCAAGCTCGGCATCGGTCAGTTCGGGTAGGGCCATAATGTATCAGTATGAAATGAATGATCAATATGCTTCTGATTTTACGCTGATACGGCAAGAGCATGCGATTGAATCTATAAACGATTTCAGTAGTATTTTTGTTTTACCGAAACCGACTGCGCCCGTTTCAGACGGCTTTGATTTATGCTGCAACCAAAATGCCCTGTTCCAGCCATTCTGTCCATTTTTGCCTTAATGCGTCCTGCCAAGTGTTTTCAGACGGCATGAACTCTGCCAGCATGGTTTGCAGGCCGTTTAGGGAAGTGGGCGTCTCTGCCAGCGTTTCCAGCAATAAGGCGTCGAAATCGTTGAGCGTTTGATACATCACGTCGTCTTCCTTATCGCGCCACACCAAAACGGCAGTTTCCGCCTCCTGCAATTCGTCCGTCACATCATACTGATAACGGCGCACAAAGGCGGCGGAAGAAAGGGTGTACGCTAAATCGTCTGAATCTGTATGGACTGCTTGGCTGTCGATTTGAGCGGTTTCGGCGAGCAGCTGAGTGTGTTCAAAGTCCATCAATGCCAAGAGGTCGTCTGAAAGCGGCAGACTTTGGCAATATTGGAGGAACTCGCCGGGGATTTCTTGAAAATAGGGCGTTTGGGCGCGCGCGTCACGGACGAAACCTTCTTTCAGACGGCCCCATTCTTCGCTGTCAAAGTATTGCAGCGTTTCGGTATAACAGCGGTCGATAAAGCTGTGAATATTGTTGCGTATCAGGCGGATATAGACGTTCAGACGCTCTTGCGGCAATCCGTCTTCGGCTTTGCCTTCGCGTATGGCTTGGGCAAAGCGGTGTTGATATTGGGCGGAGGTTTCAGGCTGCACGGCGGTATTCCTTTCCGGCACGCATTTGATAGTCGGCGATTTTAGCGACTTCGGCTTCGAGTTCGGCAAAAGGCGGGAAATTGAAATCGCGTTCCAACAGGGTGGGCGGAATCGTCGGCAGTTTGGCATAGGCCAGTTCGAGTAAATCCCAAACGGTCGGCAAAACCGCCGCGCCATGCGTATCAATCAACAATTCCGGCGTTTCGACGTCATGTCCGGCAATGTGGATATAGCACACGCGCTCTGCGTCCACATTTTCTAAAAAGGCTTCGGGCGACAACAGGCCGTGATTGACGGCGTTGACGTAAATATTGTTCACATCCAAATGAATGCCGCAGTCGGCTTCACGGGCAACCGCGTTGAGGAACTCGACTTCGTTCATCTCGGCAAGCGGAGAATGCAGGTAGTAGGAGGTGTTTTCCACGGCGATGCGGCAGCCCAAACGGTCTTGCACTTCGCGGATACGGCGCGCGGTATGTTTCACCATCTCATCAGTGAAAGGCAGCGGCAACAAATCGTAAAGATGACCGCCGTCGTGGCAATAGCTCAAATGGTCGGAGAAAAACGTGCAGTCATAACGGCGCATCATTTCTTTGATTCCGTCTATCAAGGCAGTATCCAGCGGTGCTTGTCCGCCCAACGACATGGATAATCCGTGCAACGCCAGCGGCAGCCGTTCCGCCACGCGGTCAAACTGTTTGCGCGCCCTGCCGCCCATTTTCAGCCAGTTTTCGGGGGCGGCTTCGATAAAGCGTATCGGGCTGTCGTCTGAAAGCGAGAGGAAGTCTTCCGCCAAGTCGCGGCGGTAGCCCAAGCCTGCGTGTTGAATCATGGTGATGTCCTGTTATGATGCCGTATGAACGACAAAGTCGCATTTTTGTTTATAAAATGCGACTTTGTTAAAGGTATGTTGCAGGATTATTTAGAACCGCATTTACCTTCGCCGCATTTACCTTCTACTACTTTGGCAGCTTTAGCTTTAGATGCTTTGCCTTTTTTAGCGTGGGCTTTTTCCACGGTTGAACCGCATTTGCCTTCGCCACATTTGCCTTCGCTTGCTTTAGAAACAGCGCTTGCACCGCATGAACCTTCACCGGCTTTAACCGCACCGCAAGAGCCTTGAGCAGATTTTTGAACACCTGCTTTGCTGCTGAACGGTTTATCAGCGGCAACAACGCCGGCAGCCAGAGACAGGGACAGTGCACCGGCCAAAGCAGCAGCTACATTTTTTTTCATTTTAACTTCCTTTTTAAAATACGAGTTTAAATAAATCAAGGGATAATATCGGGCATTTAAAGTCGGCCCGCGACCATTAATCCTTAAAGATAATCCTTAAAGAAAATGCTTGATACGGCAACAGCGTTTCTTCAGCAGGGCATCCAAAGACAGACGGCCTGCGCCCTGCAATAGGACAGGAAATAAAACCACCAAATAAATCAGTGCTATTTTATAACCGTTGTCGCACACATTGTAACCCAAGCCGGCATGTACCGCAGACCATGCGACAGCCGTTACGACCATCAATCCCAGCGCGGACAGCCGCGTTGCCAAGCCGACGATGAGCAGCGCAGGCAAAACCAGTTCCGCCCACATGGCCAAATTCCAGTTGACCGTATCCGACAACAAATTGAACGGAAAGGGAAATTGACTGTTTATTTCTGCAAACCAGTTTTCCCCGTTCCATTTTTCCAAACCGGACTCAAGAAATTCATACGCGGCAAAAAGCCTGAGCGTCAACAAACCGAAAGCAGCCTGCCAAGAGGGGTTGGATGAGGTGTTCATTTATTTTCCTAATCAATGTGTGTTGAATGGGATGGGACGAAAAATCAATCGGCACCATCCCATATTTCATGCCTGTTTAGACGCGGCAGCTTTAAAAAACTGACGAAATAAATAAAGTTATTTTCTTATTCATTGTTTTATAAAGATTAAAAATTCAAAAGGCCGTCTGAAACACCATGCTTGATTGGGTTTCAGACGGCCTTTAATGATGAACGCGGTCAATCAATCCGCTTGTTTACACAATTCGACAATTTCTGCGCCGTATTTGTCGATTTTCTCCTCATTCATGCCGTGGATTTCCGCCAACTCCGCCAAATCTTGCGGCCGTCGGGCGGCAATCGCGCGCAGGGTAACTTTGCTGCATATCTGATAGGCTTCGAGGCCTTCATGGCGGGCAGTATCGATGTTCCACTGAAGCAGGCAGCGCATCAATCGGCGTTTGCGTTTGTCCTCTTCACTCAGGCCGTCTGAAAACGGGCGGCAGATGTTTAAAATGCCCTCGCCGTATTGCTCTATACGTTTTTCGCCGAGCTTATACACACCTAAAAGGTCGATGGGTTCGGCAGGCGTATTGGTCAACAAATCATCCATGCTTTCGTTGGAGAATACCGTACCCAGCGTTACTTGATCGGCACTTGCCTGCTGCTCGCGCCAAGTTTCCAAAGCCCGTTTTAAGGCCTGTTCGCGCTCGCTCAAGCTGTGGATAACTTGTGCGCTGTCTGTGGAAACCGTACCGGCTTCAGCCGTTTCGCAAACGTCGAGTATCTCCAAACCGAATTTATTGATTTTCGCCTCACCCAAGCCGTAGATTTGATGTAAATCTTCCAACCTTCGGGGCATTTTTTCGACAATATCGCGCAGGGTTTTGTCGCCGCAAACCACATAGGCCGGCACTTCCTCTGCCCGGGCGCGTTGTTGCCGCCATTGACGCAATGCCTGCCACAAACGCTCTTCGCGCTCGGTACGCAACCAATCGTCTTTCGGTTTTTGGGTAGCCGTTTTTTCGCGGCGCAGTGGACGCAACATAACTTCGGTTTCGCCCTTGAGGACTTTTTTTGCCGCTTCGGTCAGCTGCAGGGCTTGATGTTGCTCGACATTGACGGTGAGATAGCCCAAGCTGATGCACTGGCGGATAACGCTGCGCCATTCTTTGTCAGTCTGTTCGCTGCCAATGCCGAATGTGGATAACTTGTCATGGCCGTTGCGCTGTATCCAATCGTCGCTTTTGCCGCGCAAAAGGTTGGTGATGTAACCAGCGGCAAAACGTTGTCCGGCGCGGTACACGCAGCTGAGTAATTTTTGCACCAACACCGTACCGTCAAACCGCACGGGCGGATGCAGGCAGTTGTCGCAATGGCCGCAGGGTTCGGATTCTTCGCCGAAATGTTTGAGCAGCAGTACGCGGCGGCAGGCGGCGGTTTCGCAGACGGAAAGCATGGCATCGAGTTTTTGCATTTCGATTTGCTTTTGCACTTCGTCGCTGTTGCCTTCGGCAATCCGTTCTCGCAGCAACACCCAATCGTTCAAGCCGTAACACAGCCAGCTCACGGCAGGCAGCCCGTCCCGGCCGGCGCGTCCCGATTCCTGATAGAAATGTTCGACACTCTGGGGCATATCGAGATGGGCGACAAAGCGCACGTCGGGTTTGTCTATGCCCATGCCGAACGCCACGGTCGCCACCACGATAATATTGTCTTCATGCGTAAAGCGGCGTTGGTTTTCCTCGCGCACGTCCATGCTCAAACCGGCATGATACGGAATCGCCTCCAAGCCGTTTTCACACAAAAACTGCGCCACATCCTCGACTTTTTTGCGGCTCAAACAATACACAATGCCGCTTTGCCCATGCATCTGCTTGCGGATGAAATCCAACAATTGTTTTTTGCCATTATTTTTTTCGATAACCTGATAATAAATATTCGGACGGTCAAAGCTGGAGATAAATTCGGGCGCATTGTCCAAGTGCAGATAATGCTTGATGTCGGCGCGCGTGGCCGCATCGGCGGTAGCGGTCAGGGCGATGCGCGGGACGTTCGGATAGCGTTCGGCAAGCATGCCGAGCTGTTGATATTCGGGGCGGAAATCGTGTCCCCATTGGCTGACGCAATGCGCCTCATCAATAGCAAACAGGCTGACGGTTTGTTGGTCGAGAAAACGCAAAAAGCGGTCGGTAACCAAGCGTTCCGGTGCGACATAAAGCAGTTTCAGACGGCCTTGGGCAAGCTTGTCGGCAATATCGCGCGCCTCATCTGCCGATGTGCTGCTGTTGACTGCCGCCGCTTCAATCCCGGCCACATGCAGGCTGGCTACTTGGTCGTTCATCAGCGCAATCAGCGGCGATACGACAACCGCCACGCCTTCGCACATCAGCGCCGGAATCTGGTAACACAAAGACTTGCCCCCGCCCGTCGGCATCAGCACCATCAAACTCTCGCCACCGGCCAAAGCATTGACGATAGCCTCCTGCTTGCCACGAAATTCGGGATAACCGAATACTTCGTGCAAAATCTGTTTGGCGGTCGGCTGAGGCATAATGGTTCCGTAGAATAGGGGAAAGCGTTATTTTAACGGTTTTGCACCCGCGTATGTGCGGAACATTTTGCCACCGCTTTTTCAGACGGCCTGAAATTCAAATCTATTCAATTTATTTAAGTTTAAATAAAGATTTATTTTATTTTGAATGAAATATACAAAGGCCGTCTGAAATCCTAATCTTCGGATTTCAGACGGCCTTTCAAAAATAAAATCTTTAGGCTTTTTTGACGAACTCAGATTTCAAGTTCATCGCGCTGCCATCGATTTTGCAACCGATATTGTGGTCGCCCTCTTGTAAGCGGATGCCTTTGACTTTGGTGCCTTGCTTGATAACCATAGAGCTGCCTTTGACTTTCAAATCTTTAATCAAGACAACCGTATCGCCATCTTGCAAGACTGCGCCGTTGGCATCTTTGACTTCCAAGGCATCATCGCTTGCAGCCGCAGCATCGGCCTCGTTCCACTCATGGGCGCACTCAGGGCAAACGTATTGAGTGCCGTCTTCGTAAGTGTATTCCGAGTGGCATTTCGGGCAGGGGGGTAGGGACATGAGGTTTCCTTATAAATATGATAAAAGAAGCGTAAAACGCAAATAATACAATGTCTAAATTATTGATTCGCCTTGCTGCCGCCTACGCCGTAAACGGCATTCCAAGCCGCGTCCAACATCTGGCCGGCTTGTTGCAGCTTGGCATTTTGCTGCTCTTTCTGAGCCAAGGCCGTCTGAATTTCGCCTTTCAAACGGTCAATATCGGATTGTGCGGCCTGTAAACGGCGCTGCGCGCTTTCCAAATCGCTTTGCAGGGAAATGATTTTGCTGTCGTTGCTGTTTTGCTCATGCAAAGCGGCACGGTAAACCGATTGGACGGACAGCAAACGGTCTTCCGCCTCACCGGCATACGCGGCGGCGGCAGATAGCATCATCAGGGCAAGTAAGGTTTTTTTCATGGGTTTTCCTTTAAAGTTGTTGATTTGTAAAGTAAAGTGCAGAGCCGATTTTTCAGCCGCCAAGTTTACATAATATGCTTGTTGGTCTTTGTTCTTGACGGCTTATTTTATCCAATCCGGACATTCAGGCTGCCGATAAAAGTTAATTCAATCAACTGTTGTGGCAGGCAGGCGGCTATTATTTTCTCATATTCTCCGCCTTATTCCATTATTTTCTGGTTTTATTATAAAAGGCCGTCTGAAAAATTTTCAGACGGCCT
>NZ_KV792676.1:0-11756 GCF_001808255.1 Neisseria sp. HMSC15G01 | reverse complement strand
AAAGGCCGTCTGAAAAATTTTCAGACGGCCTTTTTGAGTTTCACAATGATGGCTCTGCCTCTCGTCAAAAAGCTTTCCTGTATTTTTTAAATTACAGTCATATTTAAATATGTAAATATGATTTATTTATTGTAAAATTTACCCTTTAGTCATGCCGGAGCATATGGTGTTGCGGCTGTCTGCATCTTTTTAATTCTTCTTTCATGAGAACCCTATGATGAAAAGCAACCGTCTCGCCTATGCCGTTTTGGCAGCCCTACTATCTATCCAAACCCTACCGGCTTCTGCAGCCAACGCTGATACCGCTTCTGCCGTTGAGGCATCCGGGCAAGAAGCGCAACAAGCCTCAGACTCTATCGCAAACTACGTTGACGACCAGATCGTCCAAGGCCCAGCAACCGTTGATTTGGGCAATCAGGCCAAACTGAAACTGCCTGCAAAAATGGTCTTTGTGAAAAAAAATCGCGCCAATGCCATGATGAGGGAAGCAGGCAACGCCACAGACCCCAACCGCTACGGCCTGATTCTCCCCGAGTCGGAAAACGAGGACGGTGATACTAATTGGATGGTAGACCTAACCTTTACCGATTCCGGCTATATCAAAGACGATGATGCCAAAGAATGGGATGTTGAGGCCATGCTCGAGCAACTGAAAGAAGGCACCGAGGAACAAAATAAAGAGCGTGCCTCCCGCAACCTGCCGGAATTGGAAACACGCGGCTGGGTAGAAAAACCGCAATATGATGCAAAGACCCATCGTCTGATTTGGTCGATTGACGTTCTGAATAAAAACGAACCCGATCCCAATCCTGCCATCAACTACAATACTTTCCAGCTGGGACGCGAAGGCTATATTGAATTGACTATGATCACCGATTTGAAAAGCATAGATCAATACAAACCTATTGTGCAAGAATTGTTGGGTAATATCGAATTCAATGAAGGCAAGCGCTACAGTGATTTCAATGCCGCAACCGACAAAGTGGCTGAATACGGACTGGCTGCCTTGGTTGGCGGTATCGCTGCAAAAAAACTGGGATTATTAGCTTTGGTCGGCGCATTACTGGCTAAATTCGGCAAACTGATTATTTTCGGTGCTGTTGCAGCAGGCGCATTGTTTAAAGGCCTATGGCGCAAAAAAGATAAAAACAAACCGAACGAAGAAGAATAAATAAATCCTGTTCAAAATAAAAAGGCCGTCTGAAAAACTTTCAGACGGCCTTTTATCATTCATGCCTTACGAACGGATCCGTTTCAACACTTCTTCTTTGCCGATTAAAGCCAATACGGCATCGACGCTTGGGGTTTTCGCCGTACCGCAGACCGCGAGGCGCAGGGGCATGCCGAGTTTGCCCATTTTGATGCCTTCTTCGTCGCAGAAAGGTTTGAAGAGGTCGTGGATGGCTTCGGCGTTCCAGTCTTCCAGCCCTTCGAGGCGTTCGGCGAAGCGCAGCATACGGGCGGCGGCCTCGTCGTCCCAATGTTTCTGCACATCCGCTTCGGCAGGGGTTTGTTTGACGTAGAAGTAGAGGCACTCGTCGGCAAGTGTGTTCAGGTCTTGGGCGCGGTCTTTTACCAATGCCAACACGTCTTCCAAAGCAGGCTTGCTTGTTTCATGGATATCGCGCAGGGCGAGGCGCGGTTTCACCATTTCGGCGAGTTTGTCGTTAGGCGTAATTTTGATGTGTTCGCCGTTGATCCAGTAGAGTTTCTTCAAGTCCATACGGCTTGGAGATGGGGAAACGTCTTTCAAATCAAACCATTCGATGAATTGTTCCATTGTGAAGAACTCATCGTCTCCGTGCGCCCAGCCCAAGCGTGCCAAATAGTTGAGCATGGCTTCGGGCAGGATGCCCATCGCGCCGAAATCGGTAATGGCAACGGTATCGCCGCTGCGTTTGGAGATTTTTTTGCCTTGTTCGTTGAGAATCATGGGCAGGTGGCCGTATTCGGGTAGGGTGGCGCCAATGGCTTTTAGGATGTTGATTTGTTTCGGGGTATTGTTCACATGGTCGTCGCCACGGATAACGTGGGTAACGCCCATGTCGTAGTCATCCACTACAACGCAGAAGTTGTAGGTCGGTGTGCCGTCGGCGCGGGCGATAATCAGGTCGTCAAGTGCTTCGTTGGGAATGGAGATTTCGCCTTTGACCAAGTCCGTCCATTTGGTCACACCGTCCAGAGGCGTTTTGAAACGGACAACAGGTTGCACGTCGGCAGGGATTTCGGGCAGGGTTTTGCCTTCTTCCGGACGCCAACGGCGGTCGTAAGTCGCCGTACCTTCTTTTTCGGCTTTCTCGCGCATGGCTTCCAGCTCTTCTTTGCTGCAATAGCAGTAGTAGGCGGCGCCTTTTTCTAAAAGTTCGGCAATGACTTCTTTGTAGCGGTCGAAACGGCGGGTTTGGTAAACGACGTTGTCGGCATTGTCGTAGTCCAGGCCGACCCATTTCATGCCGTCGAGGATGATGTTGACGGATTCGGCAGTAGAGCGCGCCAAGTCGGTGTCTTCGATACGCAATAGGAACTCGCCTTTATGATGGCGGGCAAACGCCCATGAAAACAAGGCGGTGCGTACGCCGCCGATGTGCAGGTAGCCGGTTGGGCTGGGGGCGAAACGGGTTTTGACGGTCATGATGGCTCCAAAATCTTTTAAAACGGTTATTTTACTTTTTCGGCAAGGTTTAAACAATGTAAGGCCGTCTGAAAATAATGTCGGCGCAGAAGGACCGTTTGGGAACTTTTCTCCCGAAAACAAGACAAATGATAATTATTTCTTTGAAAGTATCCGCTCATGAACAAACGCGCTTTATTTACCGCCCTCGCCCTCCTGCCCCTTTTTGCCCAAGCCGAAATCAAAACTATCAAAGACGTATTGGGACGCGAAGTCAAAGTCGATGTCCCTGTCAAACGCGCGGTTTTGGCGTTTTACTATCCCGACTATATCGCGGTAACGGGCGCGGACAAATTTAAAAACGTCATCGGCATTTCGCGTGAGTTTTGGGAGAAATTCAATCCCGGCAGCTGGGCGATGTTCAAACAGAAGCTGCCTACCCTGCAAAACATTGCGGACATCGGCAACATCAGCACCGGCACGTTTTCACTGGAGAAAACGCTCGCGCTCAAGCCGGACGTATTGATTCTGGCCGACTGGCAGTATAAGGCCATCGCCACCCACCTGCCGCGCATTAAAGCGGCAGGCATACCCGTCGTCGTGGTCGATTTCAACGCCGAAACCGTCGCGCGGCACACGCGCAGTGCGGAAATTTTCGGCGAACTCAACGGTACGCAGGCGCGCGCCCAAAAAATTGCCGCCGAATACGCCCGAGGCATTGCCGACATCCAAAAACGCGTCGCGCGCGCCAAGCAGTCCAAACCGAAAATCTATATCGAATTCGGCGACAAAGGCCCGTCCGAATACAGCTACACCTTCGGCAAAGATATGTGGGGCGCGATTGCCGACACAGCAGGTGGCAACAATATCGCCGCACCTTACGTTAAAAACTGGGGACCGGTAAACCCTGAAAAATTCCTGACGGCCAAACCCGACGTCATCGTCATTTCGGGGACGGAAAACGGCCATAAAGACAAGCCTGACATTATGGCGATGGGCATAGGCATCAGCCAGGCCGATGCGCAACGCCGCCTGGCCGGATTTGTCAAACGCAAAGGCTGGGCAGACATTCCTGCCGTCAAAAACAAACGCGTTTACGGCATCTACCACACCGCCTCCCGCTCACTCACCGATTTGGCCAGCGCACAATTTATCGCCAAAACCCTGTATCCGCAGCAGTTTGCCGACATAGACCCAAACAAGACCTATCTGGACTTCTACCGCAAATACCTGCCCGTCGTGCCGGACGGTACATTTTACATCCGATTGAAATAGCGGCTGCAAAAATCATAGGCTCAGGCCGTCTGAATATGTATGCTATACCAATATGGTTTTATTATGTATAATTATTATTCTTTTTATTTAATGTATTGGACAAGATATGACTGAACAAAACCAAATCGGCCATCAACAGGCTCCAATTGTAAGCGTCAAAGAATGGTTGATAACAAACTTGATTTTGATGATTCCGCTGGTCAATATAGTTATGACGTTTGTATGGGCATTCGGCTCAAACACCAATCCGAATAAAGCCAATTATTTCAAGGCTGCCTTGATTCTGTTTGTCATCTATCTGGTACTGGCTGTAGCTGTAGTCATTTTTGGCAGTGCAGCTGCAAATCAATATCAATAAGTAAGCATACATTTAGGCCGTCTGAAACCTAAAAGGCTTTAGACGGCCTTTTGTATGGCTTGCCCAAAGCTCAACCACCTATCCAATTCCAAACCGCATCGCTCCATTTGCCGATACGGTAGAGAAACAAAGAATAGCTCTCCTGCATCAGGAACTTGGCTTTCTTGTTGCGCTCGTCAAAGCGCGTGGTCGGGGTGGCGGAGAACTGCGCGTCTGACAAGCCCAAATCGGCGGCCATTTCTTCGGCGCGCGCCAAATGATACGGGTCGCTGACAACAATAATGCTGCCGATGCCGTTGGCGTGCATGATGGGGACGATATTGCGCAGGTTCTCATAAGTGTTGCGCGACGTGTTTTCAAACAGGATATTGTGCGCCGGTATGCCCTGCTTGAGCGCGTATCGGCGCCCCACTTCGGCTTCGGTCATAAATCCTTTTTTGGGCGTACCGCCGGTGAAAATGATTTTGCCGACCCGATGGCTTTGGTAGAGCGTGATGGCGTGGTTGATGCGCTCACGGAATACCGGCGACGGGCGTTTATCCCATGCCGCCGCACCCAATACCACCGCCGCATCGGCATGAGCATCCTTCGGCAAGGTGTGCGAACCTGTCCGGTAAATCTGCCATGTGCCGCTCAAAAAAATACCGCACACCAGCAAAACGCTCAAAGCAAGGCCGCGAAACAGGTAATATCGCAGGCCATTGCGGCTTTTAAGCAGGGAAATCATCTTCAGACGGCCTTATCCAACCCTATCAGCCGAGTAGGGCGGCAATGTTTTCCAACGGACGGCCGATGGCTGCGCGCGTAGGCGTTACCAAAACGGGACGCTCGAGCAGGGCGGGGTGTTCGGCGATTGCCTGAAGCAGGGCGGCATTGTCCAAATCGGGGTTGTCCAAACCCAATTCCTTGTACAAATCGTCTTTTGTGCGCATCATGCCGCGCACCGATTCGATACCGAGTTTGGCAAACATATCCTGCAAAGTCGCCAAATCGGGCGCGGTATCCAGATATTTGACCACGTCGGCGGCAACGCCTTTTTCTTCGAGCAAAGCCAGCGCGGCACGCGATTTGCTGCAACGCGGGTTGTGATAAAGTGTGAATTCAGACGGCATGAAATTCTCCGTATTATTGCAAAATCATTCAATGATGGCGGTTATTATCGTCTGCAACTGATTTTTACTCAAACTTTTTACCTGATATCTTGATATGAATCGGTAGGCATACCCACCAAACCGTTTTACAATAAACCCAATTTCGATTGGCAACCTCAAGGATACAACCATGAAAGCCTTAACCGCCCTTCTCTTGTCCGCCGCCGTTTTTACCGCTGCGCCGGCCTTTGCCGCCGACGAAACGGCTGGTTGGCAGGACAACAAACCGCAAAGCCTGGAATCGCTCAAAGCCCCCGTGCGCGTGGTCAACCTTTGGGCAACCTGGTGCGGCCCCTGCCGTAAAGAAATGCCCGCCATGTCCGCATGGTACAAAGCGCAGAAAAAAGGCAGCGTCGATATGATCGGCATCGCACTGGATACGACCGACAACATCGGCAAATTCCTGAAACAAACGCCGGTCAGCTATCCGATTTGGCGTTACACCGGCGCCAACAGCCGCAACTTCATGAAAGCCCACGGCAACAACGTCGGCGTATTGCCCTTCACTGTCGTCGAAGCGCCGAAATGCGGCTACAAACAAACCATCACCGGCGAAGTCAACGAAAAAAGCCTGACCGCCGCCGTGAATTTGGCCAAAACCAAATGTAAATAAAACAGCGGATAAGGTGCTTAACCTACGCTGATACCGAGGCCGTCTGAAACCCAATCGTTCAGACGGCCTTTTTTCAAACCATGTTGTTTTGTGTTGCAAACCGGCAGTGTATCCGCCGGCAGAACCGGGGTTTCACTATCAAAAAGCAGCCGAAATATTTATAATCTGTGAATATCTCCATTTTTTCAGACGGCATGTTGCCCTATCGATGATACCGGCCGTCTGAAACCCTATTTTCAGGAAAACCCATGATCCGTTTCGAACAAGTTTCCAAAACCTATCCCGGCGGTTTCGAAGCCCTGAAAAATGTCAGTTTCCAGATTAACAAAGGTGAGATGATTTTTATCGCCGGCCATTCGGGCTCGGGCAAATCCACCATTTTGAAGCTGATTTCAGGCATTACCAAGCCTACCAAAGGCAAGGTTTGGTTCAACAACCAAGACCTCGGCACCTTGAGCGACAATCAGATCGGCTTTATGCGCCAACATATCGGCATTGTCTTCCAAGACCACAAAATCCTCTACGACCGCAATGTCTTGCAAAACGTTATCCTGCCTTTGCGGATTGGCGGCTACCAGCCGCGCAAAGCGGAAGAGCGCGCGCGTATTGCGATTGAGAAAGTCGGCTTGAAAGGCCGCGAAAACGATATGCCCATCACTTTGTCCGGCGGCGAACAGCAGCGTTTGTGCATTGCGCGCGCAGTGGTTCACCAACCCAGCCTGCTGATTGCCGACGAGCCGTCCGCCAGCCTCGACCGCGCCTATGCGCTGGATATTATGGAATTGTTTAAAACCTTCCATGAAGCAGGCACGACCGTGATCGTTGCGGCGCACGATGAAACGCTGATGGCGGATTACGGCCACCGCGTCTTGCGCCTGCAGAAAGGACGCCTCGCATGAGTATGATTCATTACATCTCGCTACACGTCGAATCGGCGCGCGCCGCGCTCAAAGAACTTCTGCGCCAACCCATCGGCACGCTGCTGACCCTGCTCATGCTTGCCGTTGCCATGACCTTGCCGCTGTTTATGTATTTGGGTATCCAAAGCGGTCAAAGCGTATTGGGCAAACTCAACGAGTCGCCGCAAATTACGGTCTATATGGACACCGATGCGGCAAGTTCTGATGCCGATACGGTGAAAAACCTGCTCCAACGCGACAGCCGTATCGATAAAGTCCGCTTTATCAGCAAGCAGGAAGGTTTGGAAGAATTGCAGACCAATCTCGACCAAAACCTCGTTTCCATGCTCGATGGCAACCCGTTGCCCGACGTCTTTATCGTTACACCCGACCCTGCCACTTCGCCGGATCAGATGCAGGCCATCTATAAAGACATTACCAAACTGCCGCGCGTCGAATCGGCAACCATGGATACGGAATGGGTACAAACCCTTTATCGTATTAACGAATTTATCCGCAAGATTTTGTGGTTCCTCTCGCTGACATTGGGCATGGCCTTTGTCTTGGTGGCACACAACACCATCCGCCTGCAAATCCTCAGCCGCAAGGAAGAGCTGGAAATCACCAAGCTATTGGGTGCGCCCGCTTCCTTCATCCGCCGCCCTTTCCTTTATCAGGCAATGTGGCAGAGCATTTTCTCCGCCGCCGTCAGCTTGGGCTTGTCGGCTTGGCTTTTGGCCGAAGTACGGCCGCTGGTGGACGCGATTTTCAAACCCTACGGTCTGAACATCGGCTGGCGTTTCTTCACATTTAGCGAAGTGTCGCTGGTATTCGGCTTCGTCATCGCGCTGGGCGTATTCGGCGCATGGCTGGCCACCACGCAACACCTCTTAGGCTTCAAAGCCAAAAAATAAACCTTGGCAAACAGGCCGTCTGAACCATTCAGACGGCCTGAAATCTTATCCTTTCGCAACGTAAACAAACCTTGTGAAAATTTAATACTGCCAAATCTAACAGCAAGGGCATAATCCCTTATAATTGATGGTTTATTATCCATCTCATTTCATTTGTGCGGCATAAACCGTGCAGACAAATAACGAAAGACATCCTGTGGACAAACTCAAAATCTCTGCCAACGGCCCCCTCAACGGCGAAATCATCGTATCCGGCGCGAAAAACGCCGCCCTGCCGCTGATGTGTGCCGGCCTGCTGACTTCCGGCACTTTACGCTTGAAAAACGTACCTATGCTCGCCGACGTCAAAACCACCCAAAAACTGCTGCAAGGCATGGGCGCACGCGTTTTAACCGACAACATTTCCGAATTTGAAATCAACGGCGGCACGGTCAACAACACCTGCGCACCTTACGAGCTGGTAAAAACCATGCGCGCATCCATCTTGGTTTTGGGCCCGACCCTCGCCCGCTTCGGCGAAGCCCAAGTCAGCCTTCCCGGCGGCTGCGCCATCGGTTCGCGCCCGGTTGACCAACACCTCAAAGGCCTCGAAACCATGGGGGCGGAAATCACCATCGAACACGGTTACGTCAAAGCCAAAGGTCGTCTGAAAGGCACGCGCGTTACCATGGATGTCGTGACCGTAGGCGGCACTGAAAACCTGCTGATGGCGGCCACGCTTGCCGAAGGCACCACCATCCTCGAAAACTGCGCCATCGAGCCCGAAGTCGTCGATTTGGCCGAATGCCTCGTTAAAATGGGCGCAAAAATCAGCGGCATCGGTACAGCAACCATGACCATCGAAGGCGTAAAAGAGCTGCACGGCTGCGAACACAGCGTCGTTCCCGACCGTATCGAAGCCGGTACCTTCCTCTGCGCCGTCGCCATGACCGGCGGCAAAGTCGTCCTGCGCAATGCCGCACCGAAAACCATGGAAGTCGTATTGGACAAACTGAGCGAAGCCGGAGCCATCATCGAAGCCGGCGACAACTGGATTTCCATCGACATGCAACAACGCCCAAAAGCCGTGGACATCCGCACCGTCGTCCACCCAGGCTTCCCAACCGACATGCAGGCGCAGTTTATGGCCATGAACGCCATTGCCGAAGGCAGCAGCCGCGTGGTGGAAACCATTTTTGAAAACCGCTTCATGCACGTTCCCGAACTCAACCGCATGGGCGCAGACATCACCACCGAAGGCAACACCGCCTACATCAAAGGCGTGGAAAAACTCTCCGGCGCCGTCGTGATGGCAACCGACCTGCGCGCCTCCGCCAGCCTCGTCATGGCCGGTTTGGTCGCAGATGGCGAAACCATCGTCGAACGCATCTACCACCTAGACCGCGGCTATGAATACATCGAGAAAAAACTCGGCGGCGTAGGCGCAAAAATCGAACGCGTACGCGGTTAATCCCATACGCAGCCGATAAATAAAAGGCCGTCTGAAACACCGGCAATCGGGTTTCAGACGGCCTTTACGTATTGTTTTGCGGTATAATTCCCGACATCTTTATCCATTGTTTTTAAAAGCACAAACCATGACACGCAAAATCCTTGTCACTTCCGCGCTGCCGTATGCCAACGGCAGCATCCACCTCGGCCATATGGTCGAACACATCCAAACCGACGTTTGGGTACGCTTCCAAAAACTGCGCGGCCACGAATGCTACTACTGCTGCGCCGACGACACCCACGGCACGCCCGTGATGCTTGCCGCGCAAAAACAAGGCATTGCGCCTGAAGACATGATTGCCAAAGTCCGCGAAGAGCACCTCGCCGACTTTACCGGTTTCAACATCGGCTACGACAATTATTACAGCACCCATTCCCCTGAAAACAAACAGTTTTCCCAAGACATTTACCGCGCGCTGAAAGCCAACGGCAAGATTGAGAGCCGCGTCATCGAGCAGCTTTTCGACCCCGAAAAACAAATGTTCCTGCCCGACCGCTTTGTCAAAGGCGAATGCCCGAAATGCCACGCCCAAGACCAATACGGCGACAACTGCGAAGTCTGCGGCACGACCTATTCCCCGACCGAACTGATTAACCCGTATTCCGCCGTTTCTGGTGCAAAACCCGAATTGCGCGAATCCGAACACTTCTTCTTCAAACTGGGCGAATGCGCCGACTTCCTCAAAGCATGGACTTCCGGCAACAATCCGCACGACGGCAAGCCCCATCTGCAACCCGAAGCCCTCAACAAAATGAAAGAATGGCTGGGCGAAGGCGAAGAAACCACGCTGTCCGACTGGGACATCTCCCGCGACGCGCCGTATTTCGGTTTCGAAATCCCCGACGCGCCGGGCAAATATTTCTACGTTTGGCTGGATGCGCCCGTCGGCTACATGGCCTCGTTTAAAAACCTGTGCGACCGCATCGGCGTCGATTTCGACGAATACTTCAAAGCCGACAGCCAAACCGAGATGTACCACTTCATCGGCAAAGACATCCTCTATTTCCACGCCCTGTTCTGGCCCGCCATGCTGCATTTCTCCGGCCACCGCGCCCCGACCGGCGTGTACGCACACGGCTTTTTGACCGTCGACGGACAAAAAATGTCCAAATCGCGCGGCACCTTCATCACCGCCAAATCCTATCTGGAACAAGGCCTGAACCCCGAGTGGATGCGCTACTACATCGCCGCCAAACTCAACAGCAAAATCGAAGACATCGATTTGAACCTGCAAGACTTCATCAGCCGCGTCAACAGCGACCTCGTCGGCAAATACGTCAACATCGCCGCCCGCGCATCAGGTTTCATCGCCAAACGCTTTGAAGGCCGTCTGAAAGATGTTGCCGACAGCGAATTGCTGGCAAAACTGACTGCGCAAAGCGAAGCCATTGCCGAATGCTACGAAAGCCGCGAATACGCCAAAGCCCTGCGCGACATCATGGCCTTGGCAGACATTGTCAACGAATACGTTGATGCCAACAAACCGTGGGAACTGGCGAAACAAGAAGGCCAAGAGGAACGCCTGCACGAAGTATGCAGCGAGCTCATCAACGCCTTTACCATGTTGACCGCCTACCTCGCCCCCGTATTGCCGAAAGTGGCCGAAAATGCCGCCAAATTCCTGAATTTAGAAGCCATCACTTGGGCAAATACACGCGAAACCTTGGGCGAACACGCCATCAACAAATACGAACATTTAATGCAACGAGTGGAGCAAAAACAAGTGGACGATTTAATCGAAGCCAACAAACAAAGCATCGCCTCCGCAGCCGCGCCTGCCGCCGAAGAAAGCAAATACGAAAAAGTCGCCGAACAAGCGAGCTTTGACGACTTTATGAAAATCGACATGCGCGTCGCCAAAGTATTGAACTGCGAAGCCGTTGAAGGCAGCACCAAACTCCTAAAATTCGACCTCGATTTCGGTTTTGAAAAACGCATCATCTTCTCCGGCATCGCCGCATCTTATCCCAACCCCGCCGAATTGAACGGCCGCATGGTCATCGCCGTCGCCAACTTCGCCCCGCGCAAAATGGCAAAATTCGGCGTATCCGAAGGCATGATCCTTTCAGCCGCCACGGCAGAGGGCAAACTGAAGCTCCTCGACGTTGACGCAGGCGCGCAACCCGGGGATAAAGTGGGCTAAGCCTTAGCCAAACCATAAGGAGAAACCATGTTAAACCTTTCCGCTCCGGTACTTAAAGAAATTGAGTTGCTTAATGATGCAGGCTTATCGGTTGGCGCTATTATTACAGTGTTGCGTCTGAAGTTTCCGGTAGAACTCCATGATCGGGGGGACAAACAAATTGAAGAAGCCGTTCTTCTCATGATCAATCCGCCACGAAAAGCACCTTCTCTTTCCCGCTAAGGCAGCAATGCCGGTTGAAAGGTAAATTTGGTTATTCTTTAAAAGGGTAAGCGGATTAAATGGTTGATCTTACCTTTG
>NZ_KV792675.1:0-4449 GCF_001808255.1 Neisseria sp. HMSC15G01 | reverse complement strand
AGGGGATTTTGGGGAATTTTGCAAAGGTCTCCGCCTGTTAGCCGGGTGTGCCCGCCTACTTGCACATCAAAGCCATCATCACCCGCAAACAATCCGCTTTGTTCGCTCACGCTGCGGTGTTCGGCGTTGATTTTGCTTTGGCTGTAATCGCCTGAGGCGGATGCGCCATAGCCTACGGTTACTTGGGCGCTGATGTTTTGTTGGCGGCTGCGGTAGTCGGCGGTGTCTTGTAGGCTTTCTATATTGAAGTTGGCGGCGCGTACGGTGATGCCTTTGCCTGTTACTTGTGCGCCTTTGATGTTGGTGTTGCCACCGCTCACAATAACGGTGGGACTGCCTGCGCTGCCGACATGGCTGTGGCGGTAGGTGGTTTGTTCGGCACAGGTTAAAACCATATCGGCAGATTATTTCAGGCTGCGTAAACTGCTGGATAGACGCATTTATGAGCTATGTGCCAAACATTTCGGGAAGCAAAATGAATGGCACATTTCTCTGGAAATACTGCATAGAAAATCGGGCAGCATGGCAACGCTGCGCCGTTTTAGGCAGGCGATTAAGGAGTTGGTAGCCAGCAATGATTTACCCGATTACCGACTGACTTATGATGATAAGAAAGATATGTTGAAAGTGCGAAATCGGGATTTGTCTAAATTTCTCAAAAAATCACCATAGGCAGCCTGAAAGCATAAATTGAGGTTTTTCAAGCTGCCTAAATGTGTTTTTTAAAGCACCTATTTTTTATGGGTTGTAAATAATGCTGCACGTCCTTTATAAAAATCCAAGTTAAACAAATCAATATTAAAATGTTTGCAATATTCAGCAACCATATCAACCGTTAATCGCTCCTTTTTGATTCTTTTTTCATAGCTAGCTAAGTTCTCAAATTCAAAAGGTTTTCCGCTTTGTTCAAAAGTTGTTTTACTGGTTTCTTTATGCACCATAATCGTTCTACTTTCTACTGCATATTCTGAGATTTTATTTGCACCATTTCGCCAATGAAACATTACCGCACCAAATTCATCTTTCTTAAAATCTGGAGAAAGATATAAGCTGATATTCTGTATCCCCCATGTTTCGGATAGATAACTAGGTTGGCTAAATACGTCTGTACCACGATATCCATTTTCCATATATAAGCACCATTCAGAAGCAGTCTCTAAAATAATATATTTATTGGGGTATCTCTGCGCAAAAGGTTCCAACATTTTAATTTTATCCGACAAACTTAATTCATCAGATACTTTTTGATGATGTACCGTCCACCCCCATATTAGACCAAGCTCTTGCAATCTTTGCTCAAAGCGTAACACCATCTCATTAAATGGAATTTTAAAGAAACACAAATGAGTGGTATGAGGTTTATGATCTTGTAAAAAAAACTGTGGGTTATTCATAATCAATCTAACGTCCTTAAAATAACAATAGCATCTTTATCATTGCTGAATATTCTATCTGCGTGTGGTATTCCGCGCGATGAAGTGCTTCGATCGTACTCAATATACACTCTTTTACCTGATGGAAGCGTTGCTTGCAAGTCTGGGCGGCATATTCCTACGCGACAAAAATTTCCATACTACTAATCTACGTCAGCCCCAAAAACAAAGATTTGTTTTTTTCATTCAACATATCTATCCTAAATATACCATCGCTCCATTTAAATCCATCTTCAAAAATCCATTCTAAATATACTCTTAAATTAGAACGTGCATTATCACTTTTGCATAATGGAAATAAACCATACAAAAAATCAAATGCCTCATTACATGATTTAATTGAAAAATATTGCGATTCATCCGAAAGCATGGAAACAAAAGATTCGCTTTCATATTCGACAATCATAATTTTTACTAGAGTAAAAAAATCATTCTTACTTATTATGTTATTAATAGAACAGATCCAATAATAATCGGTTAATGTTAAATCTAAATCCTCATAAGGATGTTCCCCAAAAGAACTGGTTTTTTGAAATTCGGCATATTTAAACCTGTTATATTCAACAATTTTTTCTCTATCAATTTCAATATCATAAGGAAAAACGAATATAAGCTCGGCAATGTAGCTGGTCATTTCTTCAATATCATTCATTGTGATCACTTGCTATCTCTCCTCCTGATTGCATCATTCAAAGCTGGCTCAATGTTTTGTCGGAATTGATTTATTCTATTTAATAACGCTTGCTTATCGTTATCGCTTAATGTTGAGTTTTTAATTTTCCTTTCTAATTTTTTTGCTTTTTTTAAAAGATTTTCTGTCTTTTGGATATGGTTTGACGGATGTTTAACACCCACTTCCTTACCAGTTCTTGCATATTCCTCAAGTGCACCTTTTAAGCCTCCTCGACTTTCAGCCTCTCTGCCTGTGTAATTTGCAATTCCTTCAATATCAGAAATTTCATTTTCGTACTGCTTTTTGATTTCATTAAGATCGCGTTTAGGTTTTTCAGGTTTATCCGCGTTATTAGATACTTTATCTGTATCATCAGGCGTTTTATTAAAATTAGATTTCCTACCATTATCAACTACTTTATTATTATCAGTATTTTTGCTTACATCAGACTTACGAGGTGCAGGCAACGCCCTTTGTTCAGTCACCCCTGCATAACTAACATTTTTACCATTGGGCAAAGTTGCCTCCACTCCCTTGCCTGTTAGTCGTGCAATTGTCCCTGCCGGCAGGGTTGTTCCATTGGACAGATTCTGTGCCTGTGTGAGCTTAACGGTTTGATTAGGTATCAATGTTCCACTGGTAAAATCAAATGCTTTTCCATTTGGAACAATTGGTGCTTGTTTTTTTATTTCTGCTGCCAGTTGTGTAGCAGATAACTTACCTGCGCGGTACAGTTTATATTTGTTAGCCAATTTACTAGGGATACGTCCTGCTAGCTCCATTACTGGCAATTGATACCACATTAACCGTTGTTGGGTTGCATGGTTGTATTCATATATTCTACCTGCTTCAAAATCTCTCCCTTGTAAACGTAGCAGGGCTATACGGTTAGTCTCCATTTGTTGATCGTCTAGTGGGCCCACTTCATCACTGGCAGACGAATCATAGACGTATCTCGGCAAGGAAATTATGCCTTTCCCAATTATCTTTGGATCATTATGTGCATCGTTACTGCTATCTTTATAGCCTTGTTCCATTCCTCTTTTAAAATCCATTGAGGCATTACGGTTTTCAATCTGAATACTATGCAAGAATTTATTTATTTCGTTTTTGTTTTTATCGGTATAGGTACTAAATAATGTTTTTAAATTTCGGTCTTGATCTAAATATTCACGATTAGTAGCTGTAAAGAATTGATGACTTGCACCAAAATTATCTAGATAATGAAATCTAGATGTGTTTTGAGATAAAAACTGTTCTGCAAGTTCATTGCGTCCATGCAGTATTGCCCATTCGCTGTCCACCATCGCGGCAGCTGCGCGATCTAATTGGAGCTGTGCTTCTTGGGTGGTTAAATTTATACCCTTATTTTTTAAATAGTTAATATATTTTTGTAGCGTATCTTTACTGTGTAACCACTTCACTTCATCAGGATGCAACTGGCGATTAAACCAATCCGCATTCGCCCCCGCAACCTCCGCACCCGTGCTTCCACCCGTCAGCGCACCAATCGCTGCGCCTCCTAGGGTGTCTGCCAGTAATTGCCCTGCGCCACCAAATTTATCGCCTACTTGGTTTAAATAGGGTGCTGCTAGCGATGAGGTGCCTGCTCCTACTGCGCCTTGTGCATCACCTGTTAAGAGTGCTCCTACCCCTGCGTGGAGCGCAGCTCGCCCTAATCCGCCTTCCTTCCATGTGTTGTACTCTGTTTGATGGTCGGATAGGTATTGGTCTGCAAGGACGATTTGTTGTTGCAGTTGGGCAATTTGCTCAGGGTTTTGCGCGTCTTTTAATTGCTCTTGTAAATTTGCTTTAGCGATTTGAACGCGCTCGTAGTTCTGTATATTGCCCAGTTTATCTGCTGTCCATGCAACAGTTTGAGCGGCAACGGGGGCAAATTGTTGTGAGACATTGCGCTGCAAATCCAGCTCGCTTTGCACTTTGTCCGCATCAAATCGGTTTTTCAGGCTGCCTGATTGTTGGCCGGCATCCTCGGTGCGGATGTCGGTGTACGCCAGTTGCGCGGCTTTGTCTGTGCCGTAGCCTGTTTTGGCGAGCTGTCCTGCCTCATCGGTGAGGATGATGTTGCGGGTGTTGATGCCGCTTTTTGTGATGTTGCTTTGACTGTCGCTGTCGCTGCCGTAACCTACTGATGAACTTGCGCCGTTTTATCGGCTACGCTTGTCAGGTGTTTGTCTTGAGGCTTATTTTGTGCGCTCTGCCCCAGTGTTTCGCCGCTTACGGCAATGCTGGCACCCAATCCAAAACTTTTGCCTTCGTATCGGCTGTGGTTTTGAATGTCGCTATGGGTGAGGGTGGCCGTCTGAAAGCGGTTTTTGCCTT
>NZ_KV792674.1:0-23248 GCF_001808255.1 Neisseria sp. HMSC15G01 | reverse complement strand
CAAAGGTAAGATCAACCATTTAATCCGCTTACCCAAAATAATCAGGCCGTCTGAATTTTTTCAGACGGCCTGATTTTGCAAATAAGGCTTTTTAGTGCCACAATCTTCCCCATTCTGTCTAAAAACAAAGGAAGCACCATGTACCGTCATGTCGAGTATTATCCGGGCGACCCGATTTTGAGTTTGGTTGAAACCTTCAAACGCGACGAGCGTTCTGAAAAAGTCAATTTGAGCATAGGCATTTATTTTGATGGCGAAGGCAAAATGCCGGTTTTGGAATCTGTCCTCCGGGCAGAAGCAGAGCATGCGGCCGTACCGCGCCCATCGCCTTATCTGCCGATGGAAGGTTTGGACACTTACCGAAGCGCGGTTCAGCGTTTGCTGTTTGGGCAGGATAATCCGGCGTTGGCAGAAGGGCGCGTTGCGACCATACAGACCTTGGGCGGCTCGGGGGCGTTGAAAGTCGGTGCCGACTTTTTGCACCGTTGGTTCCCTGAAGCGAAAGCCTATGTCAGCGACCCGACTTGGGACAACCATAAGGGTATTTTTGAAGGTGCCGGTTTTGAAGTGGGGACGTATCCTTATTACAACCCTGAAACCGTCGGCGTAAAATTTGAAGAAATGACTGCGTTTTTCAAGACCTTGCCGGAAAACAGCGTCTTGATTTTACATCCATGCTGTCAAAACCCGACCGGCGTCGATATGTCGCAAGCGCAATGGGATGAAGTGTTGGACATCGTTAAAACGCACAAGCTGATTCCGTTTATGGATATTGCCTATCAAGGTTTCGGCGAGGATTTGGACAACGATGCTTATGCGATTCGTAAAGCCGTCGAAATGGGCCTGCCTTTGTTTGTCAGCAACTCTTTTTCGAAAAACCTGTCGCTGTATGGCGAACGCGTCGGCGGTTTGAGTGTAGTGTGTCCCAATAAGGAAGAAGCAGAGCTGGTGTTCGGACAGTTGAAATTTACCGTCCGCCGAATTTATTCCAGTCCTGCCGCGCATGGCGCATACATTGCATCTGATGTGATGAATAGCGAGGAGCTACGCGCTTTATGGGAAAATGAGGTTTACGCCATGCGCGACCGCATCCGTGCCATGCGTCAGAAACTTTATGATGTTTTGACGGCCAAAATTCCCAATCGCGATTTCAGCTATTTCATCAAACAGCTCGGTATGTTCAGCTATACAGGCCTAACCGTAGAGCAGGTACACCGCCTGCGTGACGAGTTTGCCGTTTACCTGCTGGATTCAGGCAGGATGTGTGTGGCAGGATTGAATGCATCGAATATCGATTATGTGGCCGAAGCATTTGCCAAAGTGTTGCAATAGCCGTTCAATCTGAAATTGAATGTAGTTTTATTTGAAGTAAATCAAAAGGCCGTCTGAAAAATTTTCATCTTTCAGACGGCCTCTTTATAATTGGCGCACCCAACAGGGATCGAACCTGTGACCTCCAGCTTCGGAAACTGACACTCTTCCAACTGAGCTATGGGTGCGAAAGCCGTAAGGTTAACGCATATTGGCTTTATTGGCAAAGTTTATCTTGAAAGTGTCTGAAAGTGGCATTGGCGGTCACTTTTTTGCATGGCTGGAATAATCAATTAACTACAAAGGCTTATAGATTTCAGACGGCCTTTTTGAGGATTTTTGCGTATCTTTTTCTCAAGATGGATTGGAAAGCCTTTGCGAATTCAGTATAATCCAGCAAAATATTGTTAACTGCGTTTAACACATAAACTATAACTTACAGCACAACCTAACCTAACGGCGAGGCCTACCAAATGAAACAACTCCGCGACCACAAAGCCCAAGGCTCTGCATTGTTCACCCTTGTGAGCGGTATCGTTATTGTCATTGCAGTGATTTACTTCCTGATCAAACTGGCGGGAAGCGGTTCATTCGGCGATGTTGCCGAAACAACCGAAGCTGCGACTCAAACCCGTATCCAGCCAGTCGGCCAACTGAAATTGGGCGATGGTATTCCAGTCGGCGAGCGTCAAGGCGACCAGATTTTCAATAAAATCTGTATCCAATGTCACGCGGCGGACAGTATCGTTCCTAATGCGCCTAAATTTGAAAACAAAGGCGATTGGGCTCCTCGTATCGCCCAAGGCTTTGATACCTTGTTCCAACACGCTTTGAACGGTTTCAACGCAATGCCTGCCAAAGGCGGTGCAGCTGATTTGACCGACCAAGAATTGAAACGCGTGATTACTTATATGGCCAACAAAGCCGGCGGTACTTTCCCCGATCCTGATGCTGCGGCTCCTGCCGATGCCGCTGCTTCCGGCGAAGCTGCTTCAGCTCCAGCGGCTGAGGGTGTGGCTCCTGCAGATGCTCCTAAAGCAGACGCTGCCAAAGCTGAAGACAAAGGCGCAGCTGCCGGTGGTGCAGACGGTAAAAAAGTTTACGAAGCCAGCTGCCAAGCATGTCACGGCGGTGCAGTTCCCGGTGTTCCTCATGTAGGTAAAAAAGAAGACTGGGCTCCTCGTATCAAACAAGGTAAAGACACCCTGCACAAACATGCAATCGAAGGCTTTAACGCAATGCCTGCCAAAGGCGGTAACGGCAGCCTGAGCGACGATGAAGTGAAAGCTGCAGTTGATTACATGGCTAATCAATCTGGTGCTAAATTCTAAGATTTGACTTTGACTCTCGAATAGAAAGCGCATTCTGCATAGGATGCGCTTTTTTCGTGCAGGAAGGCCTGATCTTGCTATAATACGAGAGTACTAGATTGTAGTTTGTCTGAAAGATTCAGACGGCCTTCAAACACAATATTCTTTTAAAGAAGTTTAACTATATTCACATACGACAAAACAATCACGGAGTTATCTCATGGCAAAAAAATATTTCGGTACTGACGGTGTGCGTGGCGAAGTCGGTCAGTTTCCTATCAATCCTGATTTTGTCTTGAAATTAGGCTATGCGGCAGGTCAGGTTTTGGTGCAGCACGAAGGCGAAATCAAACCAACCGTCTTAATCGGCAAAGACACGCGTATTTCAGGCTATATGCTGGAAGCTGCGCTGATTGCCGGTTTTACCGCCGCCGGTGTCAATGTTATTCAAACCGGCCCTCTGCCAACCCCGGGCGTAGCGTATCTGACCCGTGCTTTGCGTTTGTCTGCCGGTGTGATGATTTCTGCTTCCCATAACGTTTATTCCGACAACGGCATTAAATTCTTTGCCGAAGGCGGTGTGAAGCTGAGCGATGAAATCGAGTTGGAAATTGAAGCCAAAATCGATGAAGAAATGAAAACCCAGCCGTCCAGCCGTCTTGGCCGCGCGCGCCGGATTAATGGTGCGGATGACCGCTATATCGAGTTCTGTAAATCCACTTTCCCAAGTCATTTGGATTTGCGCGGTCTGAAATTGGTGGTCGATACCGCCAATGGTGCAGGCTATGCAGTTGCGCCTAAAGTATTCCACGAATTGGGTGCGCAAGTGGTGAGTATCGGTGATGAGCCAAACGGCTACAACATCAATGAGAAATGTGGTGCGACCCATCCGAAAGCTTTGCAAGCTGCCGTACTGCAAAATGAAGCCGATTACGGCATTGCCTTGGACGGCGATGGCGACCGTTTGATGATGGTTGACCGCAATGGCAAAGTGTATGACGGCGACAGCCTGATTTATGTGATTGCCAAAGCACGCGCGCACGAAGGCGTGGAAATCGGCGGTGTGGTGGGTACAGTGATGACCAATATGGCGATGGAAATTGCTTTGAAAGAGCAGGGCGTTGATTTCTGCCGTGCCAAAGTGGGCGACCGCTATGTGTTGGAACAGCTCCACCAACGCGGTTGGCTGATTGGCGGCGAAGCCAGCGGCCATATTTTGTGCATGGACAAACACAATACCGGCGACGGCATCATTTCCGCGCTACAAGTTTTGGCCGCATTGCAAACCTTGAATCAAGACCTTGCCACCGTTTGCGCCGATTGGCAGCCGTATCCGCAAACCATGATCAACGTCCGCATCAAAAAAGGCCAAAACTGGCAGGACGCTTCCAAAGAGGCTTTGGCTGAAGTGGAAAAAGAACTCGAAGGCAAAGGCCGCGTGGTCTTGCGTGCATCCGGTACCGAGCCTGTTGTGCGCGTGATGGTGGAAGCCAAGCAGGCAGACTGGGCGAAAAAAGGGCGCAGAAAAAATTGCCGCGGCCATTCAAGGTCAAAAGTAACAGTGTGTTTGATTTTGAATTGAACTAAATAAAAGGCCGTCTGTTGTTCAGACGGCCTTTGTGTTTCAGTTGAAAGCTTAGTTGCTCAAGACATCAACGCCTTTAGGAGGTGTGAATTTGAACATACCGCTGGAAAGGTTAGGCTTGGTGTTCAAACCGCTGAAGCTGATGCTGGTTTGGTTGCCGAAGCTGTCTTTCAGCTGCATGGCGGCGAGGTTGTCGCCTTTGAAGCCGATGCGGATGTATTGGTAGCCGGCGTTGTTTTTCTTAGGCGTAGCCAAAACGTAGTCGATACCGTTAGCAGAACCGTCTTCTTTTAGCGTGTAGCTGCTGTCCAATGCCGTTTTGTTGGAGAGGATGGCGGCAGGGCTGTCGCCGATGGTTTGGTCTTGTGAGGACTTGGTTACTTGCGCCAAATCTACGTCATAGAGCCAAATGGTTTTGCCGTCGCCAACGATGGTTTGTTTATAGGGTTTGGTGTATTCCCATTTGAACAAGCCAGGGCGCAGGATTTTGAATGTACCGTATGTAGTTTGGGTTTTCTTTTTGCTGTGAACGGTTTGGCTGAAGTTGCCACTGATACCGTCGGCGTCATTATTGAATTTTTTCAGGGCGTCCACTGCGCCGGCTTGTGCAAAGCCGATGGCTGAAGAAAGCAGCGCGGCAGCGGTCAGGGTGAACAGTCGGGTAGTTTTCATGTTTTGGTTCCTTGTTCGGAGAGATGGGTTCAGTATAGACGTTATGGTGTAACAGGCAAGGGGCTGAATGGAGGGTTTAATTTGTGTAAATATGAAAAATCCAATCAAGTGACTGAAATAATTTCATTTCTTCAGACGGCCTGCATTTGGTTTTGACGTTTTTTTAATGAAACACATAAGGGCTTGGTGTGGTATTTAATGTCATTTTACGGAAAGCGTGAAATTATAGTCTTTCTGTTTGCTTTTTAAAACGGTTATAATATTTATCTTTTGAAAACAATGGTTTTGTATGTATCTGAATCCTTATCCTTTATTGGAACAGGCTTTGCTGTCGGACAATCCGGATGAAAAAGGAAAATTGACGCAGGCCTTGTTTGCGCAGTTGGGCAAGGCGGAAGGTTTGACGGTTGAAGAGTCGAAACCTGTGGATTGCCGTTTTGCCGGACATCCGCTCCGTCCGCGTTTGGTTGCCCCTTCGGAAGTCACGCCGCGCAAGATGAATACGGTCGAAGGCTATGCGGCGATGTTGCACGCGATTGCGCACATCGAATTTAATGCGATTAATCTGGCTTTGGATGCGGCGTATCGTTTTCGCAATATGCCGTTTCAGTTTGTACGCGATTGGGTAAGGGTGGCGAAAGAAGAAGTGTTTCACTTCGGCTTGATGCGCGGCCGTCTGAACAGCTTGGGCTACGATTACGGCGATTTTGAAGCGCACGGGCATTTGTGGGATATGGCGTATAAAACTGCTTACGATCCCTTGTTGCGTATGGCTTTGGTACCGCGGGTGTTGGAAGCGCGCGGTTTGGATGTCACGCCGGGTATTCGTGCAAAAGTGGCGCAGCGTGGCGATGTGGAAACCTGCGATGTGTTGGATATTATTTATCGCGATGAAGTGGGGCATGTCGCCATCGGCAATCATTGGTATCAGCATCTTTGCCGTGAGCGCGGTTTGGAACCGGTTGCCTTGTTCCGCAGCCTGATTGCGCGTTACGATATGTTTATCTTCCGCGGCTACGTCAATATCGAAGCACGGGAACGCGCAGGATTCAGCCGTTTCGAGCTGGATATGTTGGAAGATTTTGAGAAAAGTTTGAAACAGGATAAAAAGGCCGTCTGAAACGGTAAAATCATCATGGCACATCATCACGATCATTCGCACGCGCACACGCATACCGCCAATAAGCAGGTATTGCGCATTTCATTTTTCGTCATTGCCGGATTTATGCTGGTTGAAGCTGTCGGCGGCTGGCTGACCAACTCTTTGGCCCTGCTTTCCGATGCGGGGCATATGTTCAGCGATGCGTTTTCGCTGGGCGTAGCATTGTGGGCATTCAAACTTGGCGAGAAACAGACCACGCTGCAAAAGACATTTGGCTATAAGCGTTTTGAAATTTTGACGGCGATGTTTAACGGATTGTCGCTGGTGTTGATTGCGGCGATGATTTTTTATGAAGCAGTCAAACGATTGTTTTATCCGCCGGAAATTTTGACGGGCGGCATGTTGGTGGTCAGTATCATCGGTTTGCTGGTCAACATCGGCGTCGCCGTTTATATGTTGAAAAATGGTGATACTGAAGAAAACGTCAATATGCGTGGCGCGTATCTGCACGTAATCAGCGATTTATTCGGCTCGATAGGGGCGATTGTCGCAGCGGTACTGATGATGGCGTATGGTTGGCAATGGGCGGATACGGTAGCCAGCGTATTGGTGGCGGCTTTGGTAGGGCGCAGCGGCTGGAAGCTGTTTAAACAGACTTTGCACATTTTGATGGAAGGCGCGCCGGAAAACATCCATACCGATGAGTTGCTCAGCATTATCCGCAATACGGAGGGCGTAAAATCCGTTCACGACTTGCATGTTTGGACGATTACCAGCAATATCCACGTTTTGTCCTGCCATATTGTTGTAGATGGCAGCATGACGGTTGCAGAGTCCGAACAAATCGCCTACCGCGTCGAACATGAATTGGCGCATCATAACATCGGACATTGTACGATTCAGATTGAAAGCCAACGGCACCCGCATAAAGATGAAGTTTTGTGTTCGCAGGAAATGCACGAACATCATCACCATTAACCATATTCAGGCCGTCTGAAACTTGTTGAATTGTTCAGACGCCTTCTAAAATCATCAAAGGAACACTTATGATCCAAGCCGTATTATTCGACCTTGACGGCACGCTTGCCGATACCGCGCTTGATTTGGGTGGTGCGCTCAATACGGTATTGCGCCGACACGGTTTGCCAGAAAAAAGCATGGATGAAATCCGTCCGCAGGCCAGTCATGGTGCGAGCGGTTTGCTCAAACTTGGCGCAGGCATTACGCCCGACCATCCGGACTATATGCAATGGCGCAAAGAGTTTTTGGACGAATACAGCCGCTGTTATGCCGATCAAACCATCTTGTTCGACGGCGTAAACGAAATGCTTGAAGCCTTAGTCCAACACGGTATCCAATGGGGCATTATCACCAATAAGCCCATGCGTTTTACCGATGTCCTCGTGCCTAAGCTCGGGTTTACCGTGCCTCCTGCCGTCATTGTCAGCGGCGATACTTGCGATGAACCCAAGCCCAGCGTGAAGCCTATGTTTTATGCGTGCGAACAGATTGGCGTTGAGGCGCAGCGATGTTTTTATGTCGGTGATGCAGAGCGCGATATGCAGGCAGGCAAGAATGCAGGCATGACGACCGTGCTTGCCGATTGGGGCTATATTTCTGCCGAAGACCAAACTGAAAACTGGCTTGCTGATTTCCGTATTGCCACGCCTTTGGATTTGTTGGCAATCTTGCGTTAAAACCCTGTAATAATCCGTTTTCAGACGGCTTGAAACGGCGTAAAATCGTACTAAGTTTGTATTTTTTCAACCGTTTTACACTTGTAAAGAGAAAAATCATGTTCTTCAAGCATATCGAAGCTGCTCCTGCTGATCCGATTTTAGGTTTGGGCGAGGCGTTTAAAGCCGAAACCCGTCCGGAGAAAGTCAATCTCGGTATCGGCGTGTACAAAGATGCATCCGGCGCGACGCCTATTGTCAAAGCCGTCAAAGAGGCTGAAAAACGCCTGTTGGAAAGCGAAACAACCAAAAACTACCTGACCATCGACGGCGTTGCCGACTACAACGAACAAACCCAAATTCTGCTGTTTGGCAAAGACCACGAAATCATCGCCAGCCGTCGCGCCAAAACAGCGCAAAGCCTTGGCGGTACAGGCGCATTGCGTATTGCGGCCGAGTTTGTCAAACGTCAGTTGAACGCGCAAACCATCTGGATTTCCAATCCAACTTGGCCTAACCACAATGCCATCGCCAAAGCGGTCGGCATCCAAGACAAACCTTATCGCTACTATGATGCCGCCAAACACGGTTTGGATTGGGACGGCATGATTGAAGACTTGAGCCAAGCTCAAAAAGGCGACATCGTCCTGCTGCACGGCTGCTGCCACAACCCTACCGGCATCGACCCTACGCCCGAACAATGGGAAACTTTGGCAAAACTTTCTGCCGAAAAAGGCTGGTTGCCACTGTTTGACTTTGCTTATCAAGGCTTCGGCAATGGCTTGGAAGAAGATGCCTACGGCTTGCGCGTGTTCTTGAAACACAATACAGAATTGCTGATTGCCAGCTCTTATTCCAAAAACTTCGGTATGTACAACGAGCGCGTCGGCGCGTTCACTTTGGTGGCCGAAGATGAAGAAACAGCAGCCCGCGCCCACAGCCAAGTCAAAACCATCATCCGTACCTTGTATTCCAACCCGGCTTCACACGGTGCGAACACCATTGCGCTGGTGTTGAAAAATGATGATTTGAAAGCACAATGGATTGCCGAACTTGACGAAATGCGTGGCCGTATCAAAGCCATGCGCCAAAAATTTGTCGAGTTGCTCAAAGCAAAAGGTGCAACCCAAGACTTTGATTTCATTATTGAACAAAACGGTATGTTCTCTTTCAGCGGTCTGACTCCCGAACAAGTTGACCGTTTGAAAAATGAGTTTGCCATTTATGCCGTCCGTTCCGGCCGCATCAACGTCGCCGGTATTACCGATGACAATATCGACTACCTGTGCGAAAGCATTGTGAAAGTCTTGTAATTGTCGAATTAAAGGCAAACGGCAAAGGCCGTCTGAATCATTCAGACGGCCTTTATTTTTGGTTGTCGAAGCTTATCCGGCAACTGCGTTCATTCCCCAATAAATCATGGCATAGCGCAGCAGTTTGCCTGCAATCAGAATGATGGCGCAATGCAAAGCATTGAGCCTGAGCCAGCCTGCGGCAAGGGGGAGTGCATCGCCGATAATCGGCAGCCATGCAAATAATAGTGGCCAAATTCCCCATCTTTGTATACGCGCCAATACTTTTTCAGACGGCCTTTTCTTGGACGGAAACATTCTGCCCATGTAATACGAAACCATACTGCCCAAGCCATTCGCCAAACCGGCACACAAACATGCGCCGAGGGCATGTTGCGGATATTGGTACACAAATGCGGCGTATGCCGCCTCGGATGTACCCGGAAGTAGTGTGGCTGAAGTGAAGGCAGAAGCAATCAGGGCAAGGTAAGCGTAAAGAGGGGGCATGTTTTGAGTTACATCAAGTGATATTGTAAAAAAGAAATAATAGGTTTAATAAGAGGATTATGCCTTTATTTTTTAATCTAATAAAATATAAATCCAATATTATTGAAATTTTTAAAATTAAACGACTGAAGGATAATGTAGTCGGCTGTTAGAAAATAGTTTTCAAAGTGACGGATTATCAGTATGATACGGGCGGCTGTTAATGGGTGTTAAGTTTAATGAACTGATTTAAGCTCATTTTTCCAGCAAATCTTAACAAAACGAAAGGCAAATCATGTCTGCGCATTCACAACAAAATCATACTCCTGCGCTGGTTGTCCTAACCACACTCTTTTTCATGATGGGTTTCATTACCTGCATGAACGATATTTTGATTCCGCACCTGAAAGATATTTTCGAACTGACTTATGTTCAGGCGATGCTGATTCAATTCTGTTTCTTTACCGCTTATGCGATTATGTCGATCCCTATGGGTTATTTGGTCGGCAAAATCGGCTATAAAAACGGTGTAATCGGCGGTTTCGTATTGACTGCCATCGGCTGTCTGTTGTTCTATCCTGCCGCCGGCAGCCATTCTTATCCTACTTTCTTGGGTGCGCTGTTCATTTTGGCTTCAGGTGTAACGCTGTTGCAAGTGGCGGGTAACCCTTATGTGACCCTGCTGTCCAAACCAGGTAAAGAATCTGCAACACTGACTTTGGTTCAGGCATTCAACTCTTTGGGTACGACCATTGCTCCGCAAATCGGGGCATTCCTGATTTTGGCTGATGCGACACAAACTGTCAGCAAAGCCGAGCAAATTTCTTCTGTTCAAATTCCATATTTGGGTTTGGCAGGTTTGCTGATTATTTTGGCTGTGTTCGTCAAAATGATTCGTCTGCCTGATGCAAACAAAATTGCTGAAGAAGAGAGTGAACACAACCATGATGGTAAACACAGCGTATGGCAATACCGCCACTTGATTTTTGGTGCGGCCGGTATTTTCTGTTATGTTGGTGCAGAAGTATCTATCGGTTCTTTGTTGGTCAACGTGTTGGGTTACCTGAAAGGTTTGGACCACGCATCTGCTGCAAAATATCTGTCGTTCTACTGGGGCGGCGCGATGGTTGGTCGCTTCTTAGGCTCTGCCATCATGGCGAAAATTGCGCCTAACCGCTATTTGGCATTCAATGCTACCGCTGCTGTTGTCCTGTTGGGCGTAGCTATGTTGGCAGGTAAAGCCAGTGCAGATGTTGCGATGTGGGCATTGTTGGCCATCGGTTTCTTCAATTCCATCATGTTCCCAACGATTTTCTCTTTGGCAACCAAAGGTCTTGGCCGATTCACCAGCAGCGCTTCCGGCGTATTGTGTACTGCGATTGTCGGCGGTGCGGTTGTGCCTGTGGTACAAGGTTGGGTAGCGGATACTCAAGGTCTGATGATTTCTTTCGTTGTATCAGCGATTTGTTACGTATACATCGTCTTCTTTGCTATAAAAGGCTACAAAGCTGACGAATAATTCATCATGATAAAAGGCCGTCTGAAACCTTATGGGATTTCAGACGGCCTTTTTACTTTGTGGCATAATGATTTAAATGACAGGAGGAAAAAATGGCCAAAATCATTTTGCTGCATGGCTTGCACATGCATTCGTGGGTCATGAGACCGCTGGCGTATTTGCTGGAACAAGAAGGTTTTGAAGTTGCGCTGTTCGATTATTGCAGTGTGTTGCACTCGATGAATCGGCATGTTGAGGACTTGGCGCGATGGATTGATGAGAACCATGCTGATGAAACGCTGCACTTTGTCGGTCATAGTTTGGGCGGGTTGGTCTTACGCAATTTTGCGGCGGCATATCCGGATAAAGTCAGCGGCCGTATTGTTACCATGGGTACGCCGCATCAAGGCAGCCGTGCCGCTCAACGTGTGTTCAATATGGGTTTGCAAAAGCCGGTATTGGGCGGCTCGTATAAAGGCGCATTGGACGGTGGTATGCCTGAATTGCCAGAGGGCGTTAAGTTGGGCAGTATTGCCGGCAATAAACCGTATGGGCTGGGCCGTGTTTTAGGTTTGCATGGCGAACATGATGGTACGGTTTTGGTCAGCGAAACGCATTGTCCGAATATGCGTGATCATGTCGTTTTGCCTGTCAGCCATAGCGGTATGCTGTTTAACCGTAAAACGGTTGAGCAGGTGGTGGCATTTTTGCATGATGGACGTTTTAAAAAGCAATAAAATTTCATTTATTTTAATTTAAAAGTATTTAATGTTAATAATTTAATATATTTTAAAGAAAGTGTCGCAGTTTTACTGAAGCTGTTTTTATAAAATAACAGGCAGGCCGTCTGAAAATCGGGTTTCAGACGGCCTGTTATGCTAAAATCTGTTAAATACTTATTAAAAAGGCAAAGAACAATGTTTGCTTTCAAATCCTTACTTAATATGCCGCGCTTTGAGGCCATCGCTGTGGCCTTGGCTTTGGTGGCGGCAATGGGTTACACGATTATTTCGCTTGAATGGCTGCCGCATATGTCGATTGTGACGGCGATCGTGGTCTTGCTGTTGTACGGTTTGATGCGTGGCTTGAAATATCAAGACATGCAAAACGGTATGATAGGCGCGGTCGGGCAGGGCATGGGTGCGATTTATCTGTTTTTCTTTATCGGCCTGATGGTCAGCGCGCTGATGATGAGCGGTGCGATTCCGACGCTGATGTATTACGGTTTCGGATTGATTTCGCCGACTTATTTTTATTTCTCGGCGTTTGCGCTTTGCTCAATCATCGGTATTTCCATCGGCAGTAGTTTGACGACTTGTGCGACTGTCGGCGTGGCATTTATGGGTATGGCGGCTGCGTTTCATGCCGATATGGCGATGACGGCAGGCGCGATTGTGTCGGGTGCGTTCTTTGGCGATAAAATGTCGCCGCTTTCCGATACGACCGGTATTTCCGCTTCGATTGTCGGCATTGATTTGTTCGAGCACATCAAAAACATGATGTACACCACTGTGCCTGCGTGGTTGATCAGTGCGGCGTTGATGTTGTGGCTCTTGCCCAATGTTGCCGCGCATGACATGAACAGCGTCGAAGCTTTTCGCGCGCAATTGGAAGCAACCGGTTTGGTGCATGCCTACTCGCTGATTCCGTTTGCCTTACTGGTTATCCTTGCCCTGATGCGCGTAAATGCCATTGTGGCTATGTTGTTTACCGTTGTGGTGGCGCTGATTGTGACTTACTTCCACAGTACGCCTGATTTGAAACAGCTGGGTGCGTGGTTTTACGGCGGATACAAACTCGAAGGTGAAGCATTTAAAGACATTGCCCGTTTGATTTCTCGCGGCGGTTTGGAAAGCATGTTCTTTACGCAAACCATCGTGATACTCGGCATGAGCTTGGGCGGCCTGTTGTTCAGTATCGGTGTGATTCCGTCTTTGTTGGAGGCTATTCGTGCGTTCCTGACCAATGCTGGACGCGCTACTTTCAGCGTGGCCATGACATCGGTCGGTGTCAACTTCCTGATTGGCGAGCAATATTTGAGTATCCTGCTTTCCGGCGAAACCTTTAAGCCGGTTTATGACAAGCTTGGTCTGCATTCGCGCAACCTTGCCCGTACGCTGGAAGATGCGGGTACGGTCATCAACCCGTTGGTGCCTTGGAGCGTCTGTGGCGTATTCATCAGCCATGCCTTGGGTGTGCCTGTTTGGGAATACCTGCCTTATGCCTTCTTCTGCTACTTGAGTTTGGCTCTGACGCTGGTGTTTGGCTGGACAGGGTTGACTTTGAGTAAAAAATAAACAGTAGGCTGTTTGATAATCAGGCCGTCTGAAAACAATTTCAGACGGCCTTGTTTTACTTGAAGTAGCCGTATCAACATGATTTCACTATAATTGCTGCGCCAATAAAAAAATAATCCAAACAATGAACAAACAAATCCGCCAAGAAATTTTCGAGCGTTTCCGCGCTGCCAATCCTCATCCGACTACCGAGTTGAATTTCAGCTCGCCGTTTGAGCTGCTTATCGCCGTTTTATTGTCTGCACAAGCAACTGATGTCGGCGTGAACAAAGCGACTGCCAAACTCTTTCCAGTTGCCAATACGCCGCAAGCCATGTTGGATTTGGGGCTGGACGGCGTGATGGAATACACCAAAACCATAGGCCTCTACAAAACTAAGTCCAAACACATCATGCAGACTTGCCGTATTTTGCTGGAAAAATACAATGGCGAAGTGCCTGCCGACCGAGAGGCTTTGGAATCTTTGCCCGGTGTTGGCCGTAAAACAGCCAATGTGGTGTTGAATACTGCATTCGGGCAACCTGTTATGGCGGTCGATACCCATATTTTCCGTGTGGCCAACCGCACCAAAATCGCGCCGGGCAAGGATGTGCGCGAAGTTGAAGACAAGCTGATGCGCTTTATTCCCAAAGAATTTTTGATGGATGCTCATCATTGGTTGATTTTGCACGGCCGCTATACGTGCAAGGCTTTGAAACCTCAATGTAGCAAATGCCTGATTAACGATTTGTGCGAATATCCGGCAAAAATGTAAATAAAAACATAAAAAAGGCCGTCTGAATTTCAGACGGCCTTTGATTTGGCTACGATTAGTCGGCAACTGCCATCAGGCTGGCATTACCACCGGCAGCGGTAGTATTGATACTGCAAGAGATTTCTTCAAATACTTGCAGGATGTCCAGACCTTGTTCGGAAGGCAGAATGCGGATGAGTGCACCGTCGCGGCCGGCCAACTCTTGTTTGCGCTCGCTGCTCAAAGGCTCGATAGCGGCAACATGGCTGATGCCTGCGTTTTCAGGTTTGCTGTTGACTTGTAACAAACCGTCCAAATCGGCTGAGTAGGAAGCCAATGGGCTGTTAGGCTCAACAACGGTTTGGATGCCTGCGGCTGCCAGCTCGGTCAGGGCAGAGAAGGCTTGCAGCAGATTGCCGCCATGTACCCAAATACGTTTTGGAGAGCGCCAGCTCAATGAGTTGCGTTCGCCGGTCGGGCCGACCAATACGGTTTCGGCTTTGCGCAGGGTACGGACGCGTGCGTGACCCAAAGCTGCGGCTGCGGCTTTTTTCTCTTCTGCGTTAAACGGCAGTTTGTGAACCAGGGTTTCCAAACGTTTGAGTGCGTCTTCGTCTGCTTGGCCGATTCGGCTGAGGGTTGGGGCAATCCATTCAGGAGTACGAACCAGGCGTTGCAGATAGAATGAACCGCCTGCTTTTGGACCGGTACCGGACAAGCCGTGACCGCCGAAAGGTTGTACGCCGACAACAGCACCAACGATGTTGCGGTTAACGTAGATGTTACCGGCTTCGATGCGGTCGCGGATATGGTCGACAGTGCCTTCGATACGGCTGTGTACACCGCTGGTCAGAGCATAGCCTTTGGCGTTGATTTGGTCGATGAGTTGATCCAATTCGCTGGCGCGGTAGCGGACAACGTGCAATACAGGACCGAACACTTCGCGTTGCAACTCGTTCAGGTTGTTCAATTCAAACAGGATTGGACGAACGAAAGTAGAGTTGTTGTCATCAACGTCGGCGGCAGTTTTGATTTCGTGGTAAGCCTTCGCTACGCCTTTCATTCGGTTGATGTGGGCCAACAGGTTTTGTTGGGCTTCAGCATCGATGACAGGGCCAATATCTGTGGTCAGTTGGGTCGGTTTGCCGACAACCAATTCGTCCATTGCGCCTTTGATGATGTTGACCATTTTATCGGCAACATCTTCTTGAACGCACAAGATACGCAGAGCGGAACAACGTTGGCCTGCGCTGTCGAAGGCAGAGTTCAATACGTCGAGGCAGACTTGTTCCGGCAGGGCGGTAGAGTCCACAATCATCGCGTTTTGACCACCGGTCTCGGCAATCAGGACAGGGCTGTCGTCGCGTTTGGACAGGGCTTTGTTGATCAGGCGCGCTACTTCGGTAGAACCGGTGAAGATCACACCGCCGATGCGGGCATCGCCGGTCAGGGCAGAGCCGACATCGCCTGCGCCGAGTACGAGTTGCAGCGCAGAAGTCGGAATACCGGCTTGATGCATCAGGGAAACTGCGTAAGTAGCAATCAGGCTGGTTTGTTCGGCAGGTTTGGCGATAACGGTGTTACCGGCTGCCAATGCAGAAACCACTTCGCCGGTAAAGATGGCCAATGGGAAGTTCCATGGGCTGATGGCAACGATTGCGCCGACAGCTTTGGCATCTTTAGGCAAGGTGTTTTCAGCTTCGTTGGCATAGTAGCGACAGAAGTCAACGGCTTCTCGTACTTCGGCAACGGCGTTGTTTAAGGTTTTACCGGCTTCGCGGACGGCCAGCATCATCAATGCAGGCGTGTGTTGTTCCAAGAGGTCGGCAAAACGGCGCAGGCAGTCGGCGCGTTCTGAAGCAGGTTTGGCGCTCCACTCCGGCAAGGCGGCAACGGCTGCACCAATAGCTTCTTGAGCCAATGCCGCATCGGCAAAGCTGACAGTGCCGACAACATCGTTGTGGTCTGCAGGGTTGCGGACGGGTTGCGCTTTGCCCACGTTACGCGCTTCGCCATTGACGATAGAAGCAGCGTGGAAGTCTTCGGAAGAAGCTTGGTTGAGTTTTTCTTGCAGGTTTTGCAATACGTTTTCGTTGCTGAAATCGACGCCTTGGGAGTTCAGACGGCCTTTGCCATACAAATCGCGCGGCAGAGGCAATGCCGGATGCAGATGGATGCCTTGTTCGGCGATGGTGTCGAACGGGCTCTTAATCAGGCGGTCGATGCTGATGTTTTCGTCAACGATTTGGTTCACGAAAGAAGAGTTCGCACCGTTTTCCAACAGGCGGCGTACCAAGTAGGCGAGCAGGGTTTCGTGTGTGCCGACCGGGGCATACACGCGTACGCGGCGACCTAAGTTTTGCGGGCCGACCACTTGGTCGTACAGGGTTTCGCCCATGCCGTGCAGACATTGGTGTTCGAAGTCTTTGCCTTTACCCATTTGGTAGATTGCGCCCAAGGTGTAGGCGTTGTGGGTGGCAAATTGTGGGAACACGGCATCTTGCGCATCCAAGAGTTTGCGTGCGCAGGCGAGGTAGGAGATGTCGGTGTGGACTTTACGGGTGTAAGTCGGATAGCCTTCCATGCCGTCTACTTGAGCCCATTTCACTTCGCTGTCCCAGTATGCGCCTTTCACCAAACGGATCATCAGTTTTTGGTTGTTGCGGCGGGCCAGGTCGATCAGATAGTCGATAACAAACGGGCAACGTTTTTGGTAGGCCTGAACAACGAAACCGATACCTTTGTAGCCTGCCAAGTCAGGATCGGAAACCAACGCTTCCATCAAGTCCAAAGACAATTCGAGACGGTTGGCTTCTTCGGCGTCGATGTTGATACCGATATCGTATTTTTTACCCAAAAGGAACAATTCTTTCAGGCGTGGCAGCAGTTCGTTCATCACGCGTTCGTGTTGGGCGCGTGAGTAGCGTGGGTGGATGGCGGAAAGTTTGACGGAGATACCGTTGCCTTCGTAAACGCCTTGGCCAGCGGCATCTTTACCGATGGCGTGAATGGCTTGAACGTAGTCGTTGTAGTAGCGGTTGGCATCTTCTTCGGTGTATGCGGCTTCACCCAACATATCGAAAGAGAAGCGGTAACCCATTTTCTCGCGCTCTTTACCGTTTTGCAGCGCTTCTTCAATGGTTTGACCGGTGACGAACTGTTTGCCCAGCAGGCGCATGGCGTAGTTAACGCCTTGACGGATCAGAGGGGCGCCGCCTTTGCTGATCAGACGGCTCAATGCGGAACTCATCTGTTTGTCGTTTGTCGCGGTCAGTTTGCCGGTAATCAGCAGACCCCATGCGGCCGCGTTAACGAAGAGGGAAGGGCTGTTGTTCAAGTGGCTTTTCCAGTTGCCTTCAGAGATTTTGTCGGCAATCAGGCGGTCACGGGTGGCATTGTCCGGAATGCGCAGCAGGGCTTCAGCCAGACACATCAGTGCAACACCTTCTTCACTGGAGAGGGAGAACTCGTGCATCAAGGCATCTACACCGCTGGCTTTGGTACGGCTGGCACGGACTTGGGTAACCAAACGACGGGCAAGCTCGGAGGCGGCATTGCGTTCTTCGTCGGTCATCTGTGCACGTTGCAACATATCCTGAACGGCCTCGATTTCATCGCGGCGGTAGGCATCAGTTACAGCTTGACGCAGAGGAGTTTGTGTTGGAAAAGCGAAGTTAAACATTATTTATGTTCTCCAAAGGTTTTTTCATGGTTTCAGACGGCCTGAATTAAGACTGCTAAAACAAGCATTCTGAAGGATAGTAATATCGTAATAAAATTATGATGCGGATACAAGATGCATCCGCATAAATTGCTGTTTTTTCTGATAAGGCTCAGATTATTTTGAAACAGTTTATTTCATAAAGACGGCCTGCACGGAATCATGCAGGCCGTCTGAAAACGTCTTATTTAGAGGCGCGGTATTCTGCGTCTGCTTTTTCGAAACGTTCTTGCAATTCGCGTGAAGGTTTTTTGTCGATCAGAGAGACCAAAACAATTACGAGGGTACAAGCGATGAAGCCGGGAACGATTTCATAGACGGTAGAGAAGCCTGTTTCTTGTGCGGCCAAAGCAGGTTTTTTGATCCACTCAGCCCAAACAACCACAGTCAGCGCGCCTGCAATCATGCCGGAGAGTGCGCCGTAGGCAGTAATGCGTTTCCACAAAACAGACAGGATAACAACCGGACCGAATGCGGCACCAAAGCCGGCCCATGCATAAGCTACCAAGCCTAATACTTTACTGTTAGGGTCAGAAGCAATCAGGATAGAAATCACGGCAATCGCCAATACCATCAGACGGCCAATCCATACCAATTCAGCTTGTTGTGCCTTTTTACGCAGGAAGCCTTTGTAGAAGTCTTCGGTAATCGCGCTGGAGCAAACCAACAATTGGCAAGACAGGGTAGACATTACGGCGGCGAGAATCGCGCTCAAGATGATACCGGCAATCCAAGGGTTGAAGAGCAGGGTAGCCAAAGCGATGAAGATACGTTCGTGGTTGCCGTTCATTTCTTCAACGTGTGCAGGGTTGGCGCCGAAGTAAGCGATACCGAAGTAGCCGACAGCCACAGCACCGGCCATACACAGAATCATCCAAGTCATACCGATACGGCGTGCAGAAACCAGAGATTTAGCGCTTTCAGCAGCCATAAAGCGAGCCAAAATGTGTGGTTGGCCGAAATAGCCCAAGCCCCAAGCGGCGGTAGAGATAATGCCGATGAAAGTAGTACCGGCAAACAGGCTGCCGTATTCTTTACCGGTAGAAGCGGCAACTTGTTGGATGGCCGCGTTCATTTGATCTGCACCACCCAAACCCAAATACACCATTATAGGAGTCAGTACCAATGCAAAAATCATCAAAGAAGCTTGCAGGGTATCGGTCCAACTTACGGCCAAGAAACCGCCCAAGAAAGTGTAGGCGATGGTTGCGCCGGCACCCAGCCACATGGCTTGAGTGTAAGACAGATCGTGGAACAGGCTTTGGAACAGGGTAGCACCGGCTACGATGCCTGAAGCACAGTAAATAGTGAAGAAGAACAAGATAATCAGTGCAGAAACCACTTTCATCAAGTGACCGCCGGCACCAAAGCGGTGGAAGAAGTAATCAGGGAGCGTCAGCGCGTTGTTGGCGTATTCGGTATGTACGCGCAGACGGCCTGCGACCAAAAGCCAGTTGAGGTATGCACCCACAATCAGACCAATGGCAATCCAAGCTTCATTCAAACCGCTCAGGTAAATGGCACCGGGCAAACCCATCAAAAGCCAACCTGACATATCGGAAGCACCGGCAGACATCGCAGTAACGAACGGACCCAAGCTACGGCCGCCGAGGATGTAGTCGTCGAAGTTTCGTGTTGAAAAATAGGCGGCGAGGCCGATCAGTAATACGGCGATCAGATAAATCGCGAAAGTGATATACATGGGATTCATGTATTTATTCCTCATCTAACTTATAAATACGGGTTTTGAAATTGCAAACAATTCGTACCCAAACTTTTTTCTAATAAAAATACAGCTTAAAAATCCTGTTTTTCACGAGAGAGTCAGGATAAATTATTTTCAAATACAATAGGATATGTAACCAATCCATATTAAATTGTAAATAATTAAATTCAGAATACAGTAAATTTTTTGTTTTGCAAAGCACGGAACACGGGCTTTATGAAAAATCGTAGCGCTTTTGAGGGGAAGTTATTTGAAAACAAAAGATTGCAAAAATTATCTTAAATTGGAGAAAAGGAAAGACAATGAAACTATCTTTCCTATAAATGAAACGTTATGCAGAGAAAAAGCGTAATTATGCGACACGAAAGGAGCTGTTCAGACGGCCTGATAACGGCACTACCCCGTATTTCTGATGAATACGGGGTAGTGAGTCAGTTTAAACTAAATAGAAAAATCTTCTTTTAACAAATGTTTATAAGCGAAGAGATAGAAAGCGGCAACAAAAGACGATCCGCCGAGGACATTGCCTAAGAAGACGGGAATCATATTGTAGAAAAATTGACCCCAGCTGACATTTGCGCCTGCCCAAATACCGGCCGGAATGATGAACATATTGGCGACAAAGTGTTGGAAACCGATTAACACGAAGATCATGACCGGAAACCAAGTTGCCAAAATGCGGCCTGAAGTATGACGTGAGCCGAAATAGAACCAAATACCCATGCACACCATCCAGTTACATGCGATAGCGGAAACGAAGGCACGGCCAAAGTCCATATTAACTTTGGCTTCGGCAATGGCAATGGTTTTAGCCGCAGCCGCTCCCTCTGCCAAGCCGACATAGTGGCCGAGGAAATAGGCCATGGCAACAGCGCCTGCCAGATTGCCCAAGCTGACAATGAGCCAGTTGCGTACCAGTTTGTAGGTGCTGACGCGGCCGGTTAATCTGCCCAAAGCCATAATCATCATATTGCCTGTTGCCAGCTCACCGCCGCCGATTAAGATGCAAATCAGCGCAATCGGGAACACAGACGCACCCAAAAGGGCGGCCAGGCCGTTCCATTCGGCCGGAATGCCACTGATGACGCGCAGGCAGGCAAGATAGCCGAAGCCGACATAGCCGCCGCCTAAAAAACTCAAAATCACCAACATTTTGATGCTGAACTCAGACTTGGCGCAGCTCTTGCCGATGGCTTCCTGCAAAATCTCGTGAGGGTACAAATCTCGTGTATTCATGAGGCTCTCTTAAATTGGAAATATCTTGTTTATCATGAGGATAATAAGTTTGCCTGAGAATGATGCCGGTAGGAAATAACAACTGGTTGTAAGAATAGAAGAGGGGGTTATATATTGAGGTGACTAAGGCTGCGGCTGACTTTTTAAGAAAGATAAGTTGAAGCGTTGAGATATTGGTGTGTTAAAAACTTAAAAGGCCGTCTGAAAAAGTTGCTTTCAGACGGCCTTTAGATTTGCTTGGTGCGTTAGAACTACAAGCGCGTTACGCTTAAAACGCCTTTGATGTCGCCTAAGCTGGCTAATACGCGCGGCAGGTCATTGACTTGGCGGACTTCAAGGGTAAAGCGCATACTGGCTTCCAAATCACGCGATTGGGTTTGCACTGCGGTAACGTTGAGTTTATGACGCGCCAGCGCATCCGAAACATCGCGAAGCAAACCGGAGCGGTCTTGGGCGCGGATTTCAACATCGACGGCAAACACTTGTCCTTCTTGCAAGGCTGCCCAGCTTGCGTTCAACACTTTTTCCGGAGCCTGTTCGGCAAGGTGGCGGAAAGAAGGGCAGGTATTGCGGTGGACGGAAATACCGCGGTCGCGGGTAACAAAGCCCACAATATCGTCAGGAGGTGCCGGTTTGCAGCATTTGGCAAGTGTGGTCATTAAGCCGTCTTCGCCGTCAATCAAAATGCCGTTTTTGCCGCCTTTTTTGATTTTGGACTGCTTGACGATATTGGTTTCATCAATCGGCACAGGAGGCGGCTCATTCAGCGCACCGCAGGCTTTGTGGATGGCGCGGTTGGAAACTTCGCCCTGACCGATGGCCGTATAGAGTTCATCGGTTTTTTTGAAGCCGAGTTTTTCCGCCAATGCTTGCAGATTGGGTTTGGGGAAGATTTTTGACAACTGTTTGTCCAGCTGGGCGCGGCCTTCTTCGCGCACGGTATCCGCATTTTGCTGGCGGATATAGGCACGGATTTTGCTGATGGCGCGGTTGGATTTGACCCAGCCTTCGTAGAGCCAGTTGACGGAAGGATTTCCTTCTTTGGCGGTAATGATTTCAACGCGTTGGCCGTTTTCCAATGGTGTGGACAGCGGCACGATTTGTCCTTCGACTTTTGCGCCGCGGCAACGGTCGCCTACGCTGCTGTGCAGGGCATAGGCAAAGTCGATGGGGGTGGCGCCCGTAGGCAGGGAGAGGACTTTGCCGTGCGGGGTCAAAACATAAATCGTATCGTTGAACAGCTCGGTTTTAAAGGCGGCGGCAAGGTCTTCTTTGCCGCTTTCAGCCATGTTTTCGCGCCAGTCTAGGAGTTGGCGCAACCAAGCGATTTTTTGTTCGTAGGCGGAATCGCCTTTGCCGCCTTCTTTATAACGCCAGTGGGCGGCAACACCGAATTCATTGAATTGGTGCATGTCGAAGGTGCGGATTTGGACTTCCACACCTTTGTCTTCCGGGCCGACGATAACGGTGTGCAAACTTTTATAGCCGTTGCCTTTCGGGTTGGCGATATAGTCGTCAAACTCGCCCGGAATCGGCTGCCAGAGGCTGTGGACAATACCCAGCGTGGTGTAACACTCGGGAATGGTGTCCACCAAAATCCGCACAGCGCGGATGTCGAACAGGCCGTCGAAAGTGAGCTTTTTCTTCACCATTTTTTTGTAAATGGAGTAGATGTGCTTCGGTCTTCCGGCAACTTCAAAATGAATATTGTATTTTTTCAGTTCCGTACGCAGGATATTGAGGAAGTTTTCGATGTATTCGAGGCGCTCGGTGCGCTTTTCGTCCAAAAGCAGGGCGATTTCGCGGTATTTTTCCGGCTCTTGATGGCGGAAGCCCAAATCTTCGAGCTGCCATTTGAGTTGCCACACGCCCAAGCGGTTGGCGAGCGGGGCAAAAATGTCGAGGGTTTCTTTGGCAACGGCGCGCTTTTCAGGGTTGTCAGGAACGTTGCTTAAAAATTGCAGGGTGCGCGTACGCATGGCCAGTTTGATCAGGACGACGCGGATGTCGGTAACCATCGCCAACAGCATTTTACGCATGGTTTCGGCTTGTTGGGCGCGCTCTTCCGGCGTGGCAAGGCTGTCTACGCGGGCGAATTGGGTCAGTTTCTGTACTTCGTCCACGCCTTTGACCAGCTCGCAAACGGTACTGTTGCAGCGTTCGGTAACCAATTCGCGCCAAGTGGGAACGTATTTGCCGATGTCGGACAAAATCGTAGCGGCCACGGCATCGGGCAATAAGTCGAGTTCGCTGACGATTTGCATCGAGCCGAGAAAATGTTCCATTAAAGGCTCGCCGTAAGTCGTTAGGGCATCGGCAGGATAATGTTCTTTAGACAGGTCAAAGGCCGTCTGAATTAGGTTTTTATCGGGATCAGGCAGCGCGGCAACATAGCCGTCGAACCATGCGAGGAGGCCTTCCAGCGTTGCACTCGATGTTTGGGGCGTTTGGCGAATAGTGGTCATGGCGTGCGTTTTTTTCTTTTTGATAAAAACGTTGCCATTGTAACAGTTTCTTGCCGACAGCCCTAGATTTGTATGCGAATGCGGCACTATGTTTCAGGAAGCCTTGTTTCAGACGGCCTGGGCTACCCAACTTGCAAT
>NZ_KV792673.1:0-941 GCF_001808255.1 Neisseria sp. HMSC15G01 | reverse complement strand
CTGTCCGGTTTGGTTTTTGACGGCGTCGGCCACTTTGCCGACGGAATCGGCCAGTTGGTAGGCTTGGGCGCCGGCGGCTAGACCCTGCAGGGCGCGGGTGCGGTCGTCGGCTTTGCTTTTGGCAGCACCTTCGGCAGCGTTGACCAGATCGATCAGCGGTGAGGAGATTTTGGCGAAGGTGCCGATTTTAAGGTCGCGCTCGCTCTGGCGGCTGCGGCCGTGGTTGTCGGCGGTGCGGATATCGACGCTTTGGGCGGCAATGTCGATGTCGCGGGCGGCGGCAACATCACTGCCGGTTTGGCGGTAGGCACCGCCGGCATCTATCCGTACGCTGCCTTTCAGGCTGCCGATTTGGCTGGCGGCCTGCCGGGTTTCTTCGCCCTCGTTCTCGCGGCGGTTTTTCATCCAGCCGCTAAAGTGCTCGGTGTCGGAAATAACGGCACTGCCGATGCCGGAAGAAACTTGGCGCTCGCTCTGGCTTTGGCGGTGTTCGGCGGCGCGGATGTCGATGTCACCGCCGGCTTTAAGCAGCAGGTCGTCTTGGGAGACCAGACTGCTGCCGCTGACGGCGATATTGCCTTTTTCGGCAAGCAGACGGGTTTTACCGCCCACGGACAGGGTGCTGCCGCTGATGCTGCCGATCTCACCCGCAGCCTGCCCCTGATCGTTAAAGGTGCCGAAGGGGGTGATATGGTCGCGGTTGTCGATGGAGAAACCGCTACGCTTGCTGCTGCCGGTTTGCCGGCGGCTGTCGGCCGCGGCCAGCAGTCGGATGTCGTCGCGGGCATACAGCAGGGCATCGCCTTCGGCGGAGATTTGTGTGCCTTTGGCTTCGATGTTGCCTTCGGTGGCACGGATGCTGAGATGGCGGCCGGCCGTCAGCGAGCTGCCGACGGCTTCGGCGCTGCTGCCATCCTGCACCTGCGTGCTGCGGCTGCGGC
>NZ_KV792672.1:8397-20579 GCF_001808255.1 Neisseria sp. HMSC15G01 | reverse complement strand
TTTAGGGGATTTTGGGGAATTTTGCAAAGGTCTCGGCCTATAATCTATCTGCCACACTCAAATATTCATTTTAAAAGCAAATTTATATCAAATAAGTACTTTTGCTTTATAATAACAACAAATACCCAACAAACAGGGAACAAACATGAAAAAAACACTAATGACACTTATCCTTTGCGCACTGACTCCTGCCGCCCTAGCTGCCGATACTTACGGCTACCTGGCCATGTGGCAAAACCCTGCCGACAGCAATGAAGCGCTGCAAATCAAAACCACCAAAGAAAATGCCACACAACTGGATGCAACAGCCGAGCTCGAAACATTCTGTAAAGGCCAAGATGCCTTAGCCGGTATCGGCGCAGGCCAAGCAACAGGCTGCAAAACGGTTGTCCCACTGCACAATACCTGTATCGCGGTTGCCTACCCTAAAGCCATGGGCAAATTAACTGCTCAAAACGTGGTGGCCATTACCTCCCCACGTTTCAAAACCGTGCATCAAATTGCCTTGAGCCAGTGCATCAAAAAATACGGCTCTCAAGGACAATGTGCTTTAGAAACAGTCTATTGCACTTCTGAAACCTACTATCAAGGTACGGTCAAAACCCTTTGGGAAAAAATCAAATCCATTTAAGGCCGTCTGAAAATAAAACCGGCTTGCCCGATATTCTCCATATCACGGCAAGCCGGTTTTTTATTCTGGCTTTTATTTGCTGTTTTTTTCCAACAATTTGGCGACAACGCCTTCAGCCTGTTTCACCAAATCAGGATTGGTTCGAAAGTGGTTTTCATCGTTCAAAGAATAGCTGACCGTAGAAACCGCATACTTGGTGCTTCGCAACACAAATACGCCTTTACGCAAGATTTCGTTATTGCCTTTGGTTTTGTAACGCAGATTATACGGGCAAGAAGAATCATACAGTTTGCCGCGGTTGTCTGCGGTTACAATCGTGCTGCCAATGCCGCGTTTTGCCAAAGCTTTGGACAAAGCACGATCCAAATCATGCGGTCTTACTTTTGCATTTTGAATGATGCAGACATGTTTGATGCTGGTCAGCTCTTCAGGTTTCAATACTCTTTGTTCCGTAGTAGAACACGCGCCCAGCAACAATACGGCTGAAGCCGCCGCTAAAATCATGGTTTTCATCTGTTTTCCTTTTAAAATGTTCAAACAATAAATATTCAGACGGCCTTTATAAAAAGGCCGTCTGAAAAAATCAACGTACGTTTTTCATCAAGCGTTGTTTCTCACGCTTCCAATCCGCTTCTTTCAGGCTTTGGCGTTTGTCATGCTGTTTCTTACCCTTGGCCAAACCGATTTCCACTTTGATTCTACCGCGGGTGTAATGCAGGTTTAAGGGCACAATCGTATAACCGGCGCGTTCGGTTTTGCCGATTAACTTATTAATTTCCGATTGTTTCAACAACAACTTACGCGGACGAACAGGGTCAGGTTTGACGTGTGTCGAGGCAGTGGGCAATGCGGTAATGTGGCAGCCCACCAAATAGAATGCGTCTTTTTTCCAGTAGATATAGCTTTCTTTTAATTGCACGCGTGCAGCGCGGATGGCTTTGACTTCCCATCCCTCCAATACTATACCGGCTTCGATTTGGTCTTCGATAAAGAAATCGTGAAAGGCTTTTTTATTATTGGCAATACTCATTGTGCTGATTCTTTACAAACTTTTCAGACGGCCTATTTTATCAGGCATGCTTAAAAAATAAAACGGCAAACGGTTTTGAAACGTTTATTCGCTTAAAACATGGCGACGGTAAAAGCGGTCTATATCGGCAATGGCTTTTTCATCTTCAGGACGCAAATCCAGTTTCAAATCGGCAAGGCGGATCAAAATTTGGTCTTCACGCTCGGCAACGGCGCAGCTGACCTCGCCTTCGCTGCGGAAATGACGGATAAGCTCGTCCAACTGGTTTAAAGCATTTTGATAAGATGAATTTGGATTCATAATTTTTAACTCGAACGCCCATAAAAAATGGCGGGAAACCCCGCCATGATTATACGGCTTATGCCGCGCATTTGATTAAGCAGCTTGAATGTTAGCAGCTTGTTTGCCTTTAGGGCCGGTGGTTACGTCGAAAGATACGCGTTGACCTTCTTTCAGGGTTTTGAAACCATCCATGTTGATCGCTGAGAAGTGAGCGAACAAATCTTCGCCACCTTGATCAGGAGTGATGAAACCAAAACCTTTAGCGTCGTTAAACCATTTTACGATACCGGTTGCCATTAGAAACTTCCTATACTTAAAAATTAACAAAATCAGCAAAACAAGGCATACAAAAAACTAAAACGTTCAGCGTTTCTCCCACGTATTGCATACGCGGTTGAGTGCCAACTTCTGCTTAACCGTCTTTTTACATTTGTTAAGACAAAACGTCAAGCTATGTTTTCAAAAAAGTGGGAAAATAGAAAAAAATTGCCGAAATACAACAGAAAAAGGTTTGCACTCTAAAACAGGCCGTCTGAAAACTGAAACCTAAGATTATGAGCCATCCGAATACCGACCACCAATCCGATACCCTGCTCAGCGATATCAACACACAGCCGCCGAAACGTTACGGCGTATTTTTATTGAACGACGATTACACCACCATGGAATTTGTCGTCGAGATCCTGACCGAAGTCTTTATGCTTGCACAGGAACAGGCGGTGGCCGTCATGCTGCTGGTGCACCACGAAGGCAAAGGCCTGTGCGGCACCTACACGCGCGATATTGCCCAGACTAAGCAACATCAGGTCATGGAACGTGCCAAAGCTGAAGGGCATCCGCTCAAATGTATAGTTGAAGAGGTTTAAACCATGCTTTCACCCGAATTGGAACACATCCTGCAACTGCTCTACCGTGAAGCACGCAACGCGCGTTATGAGTTTATCAGCTTAGAGCACCTGCTTTTGGTGCTGATAGAAGAAGATGCAGCTGTGCCGAACGTCTTGAAACTGTGCGGTGTGGATTTGAAAGTCCTGTCCGAGCAGCTTGCCGCCAGCGTTGCTGAAAATATGCCGCAAATTCCCGATCATCTTCTGGATACGGTCGAAACCCAGCCGACATTGGGCTTCCAACGCGTCATCCAACGGGCGATGGTGCATACCCAGTCTGCCGGAAAAGCCGCAGTAGAACCTTTAGATATTTTGGTTGCTATGATGAGCGAATCCGAAAGCCATGCCGTTTATTTCCTCAAATTGCAATCCATTACGCGCTTTGAAGTCTTGCGTTGCATTGCCCATGGCTCACCCGATGACGAGGATGGCAATGATTCAGACGGCCTGGGACGCGAGGGCGAAGAAGCGGAACAAAAAACCGGCTCCCTTTCCGACTACACCGTCAACCTCAACGACGAAGTCAAAGCCGGCCGTATCGACCCTTTGATTGGTCGCAAACACGAAATGGAAAGGCTGGTACAAATCCTGTGCCGCCGCCGCAAAAATAATCCGCTTTTGGTTGGCGAAGCTGGCGTAGGCAAAACCGCACTGGCGGAAGGCTTGGCACATCAAATCGTCAACGGCGACATTCCCGATGCGCTTAAAGATGCCGAAGTGTACGCGCTGGATATGGGCTCGCTTTTGGCGGGTACGAAATACCGTGGCGACTTTGAAGCGCGGGTCAAATCCGTCTTAAAACAGCTCGAAAAAATCCCGCACGCCATTTTATTCATCGACGAAATCCACACCATCATCGGCGCGGGCAGCACCAGCGGCGGCACAATGGACGCGTCTAACCTGCTCAAACCCGCATTAGCAAAAGGTTCATTACGCTGTATCGGCGCGACCACTTACGACGAATACCGCACCATTTTCGACAAAGACCACGCCTTAAGCCGCCGTTTCCAAAAAATCGACGTGGTCGAACCTACCGTTTCCGAAACCGTGCAAATCCTGCGCGGCTTGAAACCGATGTTTGAAGATTTCCACCAAGTCCGCTATACGCAAGGCGCACTTGAAGCCGCCGCCGAACTCTCCGCCCGCTACATCAACGAACGTTTCCTGCCTGACAAAGCCATCGACGTAATGGACGAAGCAGGCGCGGCGCAACGGATTCTGCCTAAATCCAAACAGAAAAAAGTCATCGGTAAAGCGCAAATTGAAACCGTCATCGCCAAAGTCGCGCGGATTCCCGAAAAAACCGTGTCGCACGACGACAAACAAGTGCTGCAATTCCTCGGCCGCGATTTGAAAAACATGGTTTACGGTCAGGAAAACGCTATCGACGCGCTGGTTGCCGCCGTCAAAATGTCGCGTTCCGGCCTTGCCCTGCCCGACAAACCGATAGGCAGTTTCCTCTTCTCCGGCCCGACCGGCGTCGGCAAAACCGAAGTCGCCAAACAACTTGCCTACTCGATGGGCGTATCGCTGCAGCGCTTTGATATGTCCGAATACATGGAACGCCATGCTGTATCACGCCTCATCGGCGCGCCACCGGGCTATGTCGGCTTTGAACAAGGCGGCCTTTTGACCGAAGCCGTCAACAAACAGCCGCATTGCGTGTTGCTCTTGGATGAAATCGAAAAAGCCCACCCCGACATTTTCAACGTCCTCCTACAAGTCATGGACGCAGGCAAACTGACCGACAACAACGGCAAGAGTGCTGACTTCCGCAACGTCATCCTGATTATGACCACCAACGCAGGCGCAGAAAGCCTCAGCCGCCCCAGCCTCGGCTTCACCGCCAAACGCGAACGCGGCGACGAAATGCAGGCGATCAACAAACTCTTCACACCCGAGTTCCGCAACCGCTTGGACGCGATTATCCCGTTTGCACCCTTGTCCGAACCCATCATCGCCAAAATCGTGGACAAATTCCTGCTCCAGCTCGAACACCAGCTCCTCGACAAAAAAGTCGAAGCCGAATTCACTCAGGCATTGCGCAAATATCTGGCGGAAAAAGGTTTCGACCCGCAAATGGGCGCGCGCCCGATGCACCGCCTGATTCAGGAAAAAATCCGCAAACTGCTCGCCGACGAACTCCTGTTCGGCAAACTCGCCGAAGGCGGCTTTGTATTGATAGATTGGGATGCGGCAAAAGAAGAAGCCGTGTTGAAATTCAAGAAAAACAAAGTCAAACCTGAAGCAGAAACTGTTTAACCAGTTGAAAAATAAAAGGCCGTCTGAAATTTCAGACGGCCTTTTTATCTCAATCAAAAATCTGATTTACAAGACGGATTTAACAGTGGCAACCACATTGTCTACGGTAAAGCCGAATTCTTTGAACAGCAAATCAGCAGGTGCAGACTCGCCGAAGCGGTTGATACCGACCACTGCGCCGTTCAAACCGACGTATTTATACCAGCCGTCGGCATGTCCGGCTTCTACGGCTACGCGTGGCAAGCCTTCCGGCAGAACGGCGGCTTTGTAGGCAGCATCTTGGCGGTCGAATACATTGGTAGAAGGCATGGAAACAACGCGTACGGCAATACCTTGTTCTGCCAATACCTTTTGCGCCTCCAGAGCCAATTCAACTTCAGAACCGGTAGCAATTACAACAGCTTGCGCATTGCCTTTAGCTTCACTGATTACGTAAGCACCGCGTTTGATGTTGTTCAGCTGTTGCTCATCACGCGCTTGGAATTTCAGGTTTTGACGGCTGAAAATCAGGCTGGACGGGTGATCGGCCGCTTTAACGGCTTCAGACCACGCTACCAAAGATTCAACGGTATCGCATGGACGCCATACATCCATATTCGGAATCAGGCGCAGAGTGGCAGTTTGCTCGATAGGTTGGTGGGTCGGACCGTCTTCGCCCAAACCGATGGAATCGTGGGTGAACACAAATACAGGGTTGATTTTCATCAGCGAAGCCATACGTAAGGCATTACGCTCGTATTCACTGAACATCAGGAAAGTCGCGCTGAATGGTTTAACACCGCCATGCAGGGTAAGGCCATTCATCACCGCGCCCATACCGAATTCACGCACGCCGTAGTGAATATAGTTGCCGCCGTGTTCGCGGGTAACGGAAACGCTGTTTGACCAGTCAGTCAGGTTGGACGGGGTCAAGTCGGCAGAACCGCCCACCAATTCAGGCAGCTCTTTTGCCAAGATTTCGATGCTGTTTTGGCTGGCTTTACGGGTCGCGATGGTTTCTGCTTTGGCACACACTTCTTTCAATGCGGCTTGAATGTAAGCGTCGAAATTTTCAGGCAGTTTTTTATCCATGCGGCGCACGAATTCTGCAGCTTCGGCAGGATATTTGGCTTGATATTGAGCGAAGAGTTCGTTCCATTCGGCCTCAAGTTTCGCGCCTTTTTCTTTTGCATCCCATGCTGCATAGATTTCTTGAGGGATTTCAAACGCAGGATAAGCCCAACCCAAATGTTTGCGCGTGGCTTCGATCTCATCCGCACCCAAAGGCGCACCGTGGGTTTTGTGACTGCCTTCTTTGTTGGCACTGCCTTTACCGATTAAGGTTTTGCAGCAAATCAGGGAAGGTTTGCCGGTTTCGGCTTTGGCCGCTTCAATGGCCGTCTGAATGGCATCAGTGTCATGACCGTTTACATTTGGAATCACATGCCAGCCGTAGCTTTCAAAGCGTTGCGGAATATTTTCGGTAAACCAACCGTCCACTTTACCATCGATGGAAATATTGTTGTCATCATATAAAACAATCAGTTTGCCCAAGCCCAAAGTACCGGCAAGCGAGCAGGCTTCATGCGATACGCCTTCCATCATGCAGCCGTCGCCCATGAAAACGTAGGTGTAGTGGTCAACGATATTCAAACCGTCTTTATTGAATTCGGCAGCCAAGATTTTTTCGGCCAAAGCCATGCCCACAGCGTTGGCAATACCTTGTCCCAATGGACCGGTCGTGGTTTCCACACCGTCGGTGTAGCCATATTCAGGATGGCCGGGGGTTTTGCTGTGCAGTTGGCGGAAGTTTTTCAGATCATCAATGGAAACGTTGTAGCCGGTCAGGTGCAACAGGCTGTAAAGAATCATGGAAGCATGACCATTGGAGAGGACAAAACGGTCGCGGTTGTAGAATTTCGGGTTGGCTGGATTATGATTGAGGAACTTCGTCCACAATACTTCCGCCATTTCCGCCATACCCATAGGCGCACCCGGGTGGCCAGAGTTGGCTTTTTGTACGGCATCGACTGAGAGGAAACGGATTGCGTTTGCCAGTTGAGACATGGTTTGACCTTCCTTGGACAAGATTGGAAATATGAAAAAAGTGTGCCGATTATCGCCTGAATCAGCCGTGCTTTCAAGAATAGCCTTTGATATTTGCATTGTCAGACGGCATGATTTCCAATAGGCCGTCTGAAACGGACGGGATAGATGATATTAACTGTTATTTCGTTTTGAAACAGTATGTTGTAAATTTTTTATCGGATAAATAGGAAATCGCTATAAGTATAAACCTACACTTATTCCGTAAGTCTTTGAATACTGCTCTTTTCAGACGGCCTTGTATGAGACAGGAGTACCGCAACTATTGTTAAGGGCAAACCCTGCTTTTGCTTTGCATAGAGTCAAATGTTATGATTTTATATGCACTCCAAAGGCCGTCTGAAAATATTCGCATCAAACTACTACCATGACAAAAGGCTTGTGTGCACTTCGATTAAGGAACACTGATTATGTCACCCGAAAACCAAGCTGAAAACGCCACACCCTCAACAGAAAAAACGGCAAAAGCCACTCCGCCCAAACCTTCCAAACCCAAATCCAGCGTAATTCAAATTCATCCCGAAGGCGAACGCATCCATCCGAAAAAAGCAGAAGGACGCTTTGCCAAACTACGTATCGCCGCCGTATTGGCGACCCAGTTTGTATTTTACGTAATTCCATGGTTTAACTGGAGTAACCGTCAGGCAGTTTTATTCAATATCCCTGACCGTCATTTTTTCATTTTCGGCCTGTCACTGGGCATGGGCGATTTGATTTACCTTGCCTTGCTGCTGATGATTTGTGCTTTCGGACTGTTTTGGTGGACAACCATTGCCGGTCGTTTGTGGTGCGGCTACTCTTGCCCGCAAACGGTTTACACCGAAATCATGCTTTGGATCGACAACTTGGTTGAAGGCGACCGCAACAAACGTTTAAAACTGGAAAAATCGCCTTGGAACTTTACTAAAATCCGTATTAAAGCCACCAAATACCTGCTGATTTTCCTTGTCTGTGCGTGGACAGGTATCACTTTTGCAGGCTGGTTTGTCCCTATCCGCCAGTTTGTTCCCGATTTATTCACCGGAGCAGCAGGCGGTGGCGCAATGTTTGCCGCAGCGTTTTACGGATTCATGACCTTCTTTTTTGCCCACATCATGCGCGAAAAAGTGTGTCTGCATATGTGCCCGTATGCACGCTTCCAAAGTGCGATGTTTGACAAAGACACACTGATTATTTCCTACGATACCGAACGCGGCGAACCTCGCGGTGCACGCAAAAAAACCGCCAACAAAGAAGACAGCGGCTTAGGCGACTGCATCAACTGCACCATGTGCGTACAAGTCTGCCCTGTTGGTATCGACATCCGCGACGGTCTGCAATACCAATGTATCGGTTGTGCAGCCTGTGTCGATGCTTGTGACGAAATCATGGACAAAATGGGTTATCCGCGCGGCCTGATCCGTTACACCACCGAAGGTGCAATGGAGCATGAATACCCTGAAAGCGACATCAAAAAACGTCTGAAACGCCCTCGCGTTGCAGGTTATGGTGCAGTATTGTTTGTGGTTATTATTGCTTTCTTAACCGGTATTTCCACCCGTAAAATGGTCGAAGTGGATATTCTGAAAGACCGCGGCGTGATGGTACGTGAAAACAGCCAAGGCTGGTTGGAAAATGCCTACAACCTGCGCATCATTAATAAGAGTGAACATGAGCAGACCGTTACTGCCACAGTCAAAGGTTTTGATGATATCGCCTTGACCGGCTTACCCGAAAACGGTATTAAAATTGCGCCACGCGAAACCGTAACCATTCCGGTTCAAGTATCCACCATCCCTGAGTACGCCGAAAAAGGCAGCCAGCCGATTGAATTTACTTTCACATATCGTGAAACCGATGACGCTGATGCCGAACCGACTGTCTTGAATGAAAAAGCAACCTTTATTGGAGAATAACAACGGTGTCCAAACCCAATCCCACTAAGCCTTGGTATAAACACACTTGGCCTTGGGTGCTGATGGCAGGTCCAATCTTTGTCGTTATCGCCAGCGTTTCCATGTTCTTCGTCGCAAAAGAACATACGACAGACTTGGTTTCCGACGATTACTATAAAGACGGAAAACACATCGAAATCCAGCTTCACCGCGATGAAGAAGCCGTTAAACGGCAGATTCAGGTGCAGGTTTTAATCAGTCCGGACATGAATGCCGCCAAAGTATTCGTCAGCGGACAATTCGATCCCAAACAGTCATTAAACCTGCTGCTGATGCACCCTACACGCAAAGCTGACGACCAAATCGTCAAGCTGCGCACCGTAACAGCCGAGCCACAAAACGGCCGTATGGAATACGAAGCCGTCTTTAAACCTTTACGCCCAACCAATCATTGGTACCTGCGCGTTGAAGATGCCTCAGGCGTATGGCGTGTTGAAAACAAATGGATAGTTAGCCAAGGCAACGCAGTCAATCTGACGCCTATGGACAAATTGTTCGACAACGGCAAACAAGCCGCTTCAGAAGAACAATAAATCCCATGTTCAGGCCGTCTGAAACTTTCAGACGGCCTGAAAATCTTTTACCCTCTATCATTCTTTAAAATATGATTTTTTCCAATTGGCGCAGACTGACAGAAAACGAAGTCCGTATGGCAAAACAGGTTTTTGCCGACGGCATAGACTTCAACCGCATTAAAATATATCGCGGCATCCCCTTCCTACCCAACCCCAATACCGCCATTGCCCCCAATGGAAATATATATTTCCCGCGCAAACACTGCCCTGATGATTTCACTCAAGCCGGCATCGCCTACAAAATCTGGCTGATTCATGAGCTTACACACGTCTGGCAACACCAGCGCGGTCACAAAGTTTGGTTATCCGGTTTATTCATTATGCTCAAAGGCGGATATAGGAAACGCAAAGCTTACGCCTATCCCATGCCTTTGCCTCACTTCAACCAACTCAATATTGAGCAGCAGGCCGACCTCGTTGCCCACTATTTTGCAGCCACTTACCTGCCCAAAAACATTTATACCCCTCAACAACCCATTTTTCAGACGGCCTTAACAGACTTTCTTCACAACCCGCATAACAAAGCCCTTTGCCCACGTTACTTGTCGGCAAAAAAACAACACTCAAAAAAGCCCAGTAAGCAAATAAGCTATAATGGACAATCCGACACATCGTCCAAAAGGTCACAAACCATGCCTTGGAACATACCTATTTTACTTACCTGGATGCGCGTCCTATTAATCCCCGTGTTTACCATCCTATTCTATTTACCGAACACATGGATTCAACCACAAACCGTCAACTGGACAGCCGCTATCATCTTTGCACTTGCAGCTATTACAGACTGGTTTGACGGCTTTTTAGCACGTCGCTGGAAACAAACCTCCGACTTTGGCGCATTCCTCGACCCCGTTGCCGACAAACTCATGGTTGCCGTTGCCCTACTCCTGCTCGTCAGCCTTGGCAGAACATACGCTATCTTCGCCATGATTATTATTGGCCGAGAAATTACCATTTCCGCCCTGCGCGAATGGATGGCACAAATGGGCAAACGCGGCAGCGTTGCAGTGGCCACTATCGGCAAATTCAAAACCACTGCCCAAATGATCGCCATCTTCCTTTTACTTATCGGCACAGACAAATATAACGACCCTTTCTATCTCATTGGTAACATATTGATGTTTATAGCATCTGTATTGACCATCTGGTCCATGTGCTACTACCTGAAAATGGCATGGAAAGAATTCAAATAAAATTTTTAAAAAAATAAAAACAAAACACTTGACGCACACGATTAAATCCATAATAATTGCGTCTTCTTCGATATACGAAGCAACAAATATCAGAGCGGGAATAGCTCAGTTGGTAGAGCGCAACCTTGCCAAGGTTGAGGTCGCGAGTTCGAGACTCGTTTCCCGCTCCATTAAATCATGCATCCGAATACGCGGGAATAGCTCAGTTGGTAGAGCGCAACCTTGCCAAGGTTGAGGTCGCGAGTTCGAGACTCGTTTCCCGCTCCATCCTGATTACTTGTTGATTGTTCTTTTTCAATATGCGGGAATAGCTCAGTTGGTAGAGCGCAACCTTGCCAAGGTTGAGGTCGCGAGTTCGAGACTCGTTTCCCGCTCCAGTTTCAATACTACCAACACTCCAAAGTAGTTTATTTGGCGAGATAGCAAAGTGGTTATGCAGCGGATTGCAAATCCGTCTACGCCGGTTCGATTCCGACTCTCGCCTCCATCCATTTCATGGCGGGGTGGCAGAGTGTTTATGCTATAAGGGGTGCAACCCTTATATAGGCCGGTTCAAATCCGCGCCCCCGCCTCCAATCTATCAATTTATTGTCTACGCCCGGGTGGTGAAATAGGTAGACACAACGGACTTAAAATCCGTCGGCCCTAAACCGGCCGTGCCGGTTCGATTCCGGCTCCGGGCACCAATAAATATCTGAATTTATTGAAAAACCTAAGATTCTAAATTTCTAATTGACAGCTTATTTGTAAGGCTGTCTTTTTTGTTTGTGCCTGATTTGTGTCTAACTTGCGCCATTTGTGTCAAATGTGACAAGCTCGTGCAAAACTTGAGCATGTTGATGAAGATGCCCAGGAGCCAAATGTGCGTATCTCTGCACCATCCTTAACGTCTTCCAACCACCCATTTCTTGCAACACTCTCCGCTGAACTAACCAACTTGCCCAAGTGTGCCTTAAATCGTGCCAAATAAAGTCTTCTATTTCTGCCAGTTCTAACGTCTTCTTCCAATATCGGCTGTTAATGCCGCTAATTGGTTTATTCCACTTATTCACAAAAACAAATTTCTTATGCTTGCCTATCTGCCGCTTTAATACTTCAACAGCAGTATCATTCAAAGCAACACCCAGTACATTTCCAGCTTTCATTTCATCAGGATGATACCAACAGACCTTCCTATCTAAATCAACCTGATTCCATGTCAAACCCAAACCATTTGCCTGTCGCAAGCCGGTATTTATACTAAATAATTAATTATCATATCAATACTCAAAATTGAAAATGTTTGAAGGTAGTAAAATTGACT
>NZ_KV792672.1:4284-8377 GCF_001808255.1 Neisseria sp. HMSC15G01 | reverse complement strand
TAAATTTCCAATAATCCCGTCCTTCAATTTTCCAGTAACAGAATTCATCCGGTATTAAATACCCAAAATCCATTGCCTTTGAAAACCAGCCATCATAGACATAATCTTCATGACATCTGTCCCAATCCATATGCAGATACACTTCCGTATCAAAATTGATATAGAACAAAGGCAGCCTCGAAGAAATCTGATTGATTTTTAAGAAATCACTTTGCTGGCCAGAGTCTGAGATAGGATCATTGTACGACAGCTTGTTCTCGACAACGGAATATAACCTTACTGCTTCAGCAGAAGTAAACCCCTGAAACATCAGTTCCTTCAATTCATCTTTTTTTAATACAATGACTGAATCTGATTGAAGATAGCTTTCGAAATTGTCCTTAGTTAACTGCCAGATGCCATTACGGTAATTTTTATAATCATAATTATATTGTTCTTTAGTTATAATTCCTTCTCTTAGGTAAATGTCAAAAGATATTTTTGCATTTAATTCAAAATTTTCCTTATAATCAATTAAATAATATATCTTTTTCTTATAGACAAAAATAGATATGCATTGAGTATATTGAAAGATGGCATTTAATAATTCAGATTTAAATTTCTCAATTTTTTCCATATTTGACAAATTCCTTAATAACTTTATCTTCAGCAAGTCGTAGCCCACATTAAATCTGCAGCGAAGGTGTGCGCGGTACGCACGCACGCGAGCTTGAGTCTAATAAAAAGGTCGTCTGAAACATTTTTCCAGCTTTCAGACGACCTTTTGTCAAATGTTATCGGCAGCGGCTCAATACCAACCTTAAACCTGCTCCGATTTCTTCAGGGCTGTTATCCAATGATAAAATAACATCGTCTGCATCAATGGCATCCCACGCTTCCAGCTTGACATGGCGGCTCGGGCTGATTTTCAGGCAACCGTTGTGCAGCCCAAATATCCACGCTCATCATGTTTTTAAATAAAGCGCGTCTGGTTTTATAGCCCAAGTTCCCGCATAGGTTGGCAACCCAATCCTCATAGCGTTGCCGAAATTTTTCGGTATCAAAAAAATCTTGGTCTTCCGAACTGTCATAAACGAAAGTCCTGCTGTTTGCCAACGCTTGCAAAACCGTCGTGCCTAAAGTTCCATTGTCGGTATCCAACGGCAGGATATGAGGGGGATATAGGTGGTCTGGAGCATATCGCCCAAATCCTGACCATGTTTGAATAATCAAGGCTCTTTCATTTGCCTTATAGCCAGCCCAATAATCTTGTTCTTGATTAAAAGTCATTTATTTGATCTCCGTAATTTTGACTGTAATGTTTCGATTTTTGCCATACTCTACCACACGTTGCAACTGCAATCTTTGCTCCTTATTAGTTTGTGCGGGTATGGCCAGATGGATTTCGCGCTGTTTGATCATGTCGGCCCTTAATGTCATACCCGAAAGGCTATGACGTTCAAAATTTGCCGTCTTAGAGTTGTCTTTACACTGCTGCGGATAATGGTTTTGCTGGCCGTGCTGCCGATATGGGTGTGGCGGCGGGTTGCTTTTGTCTGATTACTGTGGTGGCTTGTTGAAAGAAAGGTCGTCTGAAACCGTATTTGTTGTTTCAGACGGCCTCTTGGCTCAAACCTTGAGAACCGCATGCGTGCGTTCCGCACACATCCTACTTGTTGAGTTTAGGTTTCATATGGGCTACAGCTTGCACATAAACTCTACGTGAAGGATTCGTGTAGCAGCTATTTGCGTTATGGGTGTTTTATGTAGGTTAGGGTTTACTGTATTTAGACTTTATACAGACAATGGTTTGTTGAATAGCCAATAGTTCAATCTCATTATGTGTATTAATAGTTAAATTAATTTTAATATTATTAACAAAATAATTAATATTTCTTCCATTATTCAGGATTTCCTTCTTATCATATAATTTACTTTCTTCAATTTTCTTTATACCATCATGAATAGATATGAAATTAAAAGGTGATAAATCAGTTTTTTTGAAACCATCTTTTTCTTTCATGAAAAAAAATATTGTATCTAATTTATTATTAATAAATAAAATACTAATTCCAAAATCAAAGAACTCGTGATAAATATAACCTAGGTCTCTCTCCCATTCAGTATTTACGTAACAATTAGATGAGGGTAACCCTAATATTTCCCAAATAGTTTTGTTATTTTGTTCTATATACCAAATATTTTCCAATTCTGGTTTCATAATTACCATAACTTAATACCTCTTATCTCATTTTTTTCTTTAATGTCTTTAATTGCTTGTTCAATTTCAGATTTTGTATATTTTCCAGATTTTTCAAGATTCTTTTCAAGTACAGCCAAGTCTTTACATTGAGCTGCACAAAGATTTTGAGCATCTTCTTGAATTTGTTCCTGAGTGTTTCTGCCCTTATATGTCCTACTCTGCTTATGAAATTCATGTGGCAGTGTTATAGCTGTAGATTCATTTTTTAATTGCCTCAATTCTGATGCAGTTAAAGAACGACCCAGTATTGTTTCATTTGCTGCTACTAAAGCTGCAAAAGAAGGAATATGGTCATGTTCTAAATTATCTCCTTTAACATCTCCTTTTTTCGCTTCGCCATAACTCTTGACATCCAATTCGTTTGCACGAATTTTGGTTAGCCGAGGAGGGTTGATACTCCCCATTTGCTGCAGCTTCAAGGAAGATGTTGTCGGCAGTCCGCCCCAATCAATCCGATATGCTGTGTTTCCCACCGTCTTAGCAAGAACAAATGAACTGCCCAATCCAGCCAAGCTCGACCCTAGCTGTTCAGGATTGTTATTCGCGATGCTGTCGCCCACTCCCCATGAGGCAAGTCCTACTGCAACCGGCGGATATACACTGACTGCATTGATTCCCGCATCAATGATCAACTCACCCGAACCTGCACCATGCTTGGCTTTTTGTCCCATAATGCTTCTGGAAACAGGGAGATCTGTATCAAATATAACATTGATGCCCGCGCTGCTAACGTCCGCAATCTGTGAACAAAATTATTTGTTACCGCCCCATCGGCCGCCATCCCGCCCTGCACGGTATCCGCAGACGAATTTCCCGCAGCCGCCCCGGCGGCCGTACCCAGTATCCTCGTGATGGCCGAAATGGTCTCTTTTTCCTCCGCGCTCAGGCTGCCGCCGTCGCCTTTTCCGTACAGCCATCTGCCGATGACGGATGCGGCCGCTTCCGCGCCTCCCGATGCCAGCGCGCCGGTTAAAGCGTCGCTGCCGCCCGCTGCGGATACCGCCGCCCCGAGTACGCCGTGGGCGAGGATGTGGGCAGTTTCCTGACCCGCCGTCAGCCTGCCGTCCGGATTTTCCTGCGCCAGCCCTTTGAAGTATTGTCCGATTTGGTAGGACAGGGCGGGACTCGCGGTGGCGGCCGTTATGCCCACCACGCTATCGGTCGGGGCGGACAAGCCCGCGCCTATCATGTTGAGCAGGACTTTGCCCCGCTGCCTTACTTTGAGGCCGTCTTCGTATTCATTCCGGCTGATTTCGCCTTTTTCCCATTTTTCCTTCAGCCCGTCCAGGCTGCGTTCGATTTCGGTATTGAGGCCTTGCAGTGTCCCGCCGAACTCCTGCGTTACTTCCCTTTGCAGGTTGATTTTTTTGGCCACCGCGTCTTTGTCGAAGCTGTTTTTCAGACGGCCCGAGTGTTGATCTGCAGTTTCGGTGTCGATGCCGGTGTGGATACGCGCTTCGGTTTCTTTCGCAGTCCTGCCTGTTCGGGCAAGTTGTCCCGCTTCGTCGGTGATGGGTATGTTGCGGGTGTTGATGCCGCTGCGGGTGGTGCTGTTTTTGCTGTCTCCGTCGCTGCCGTAGCCGGCTGCCGAGCTGATCCTGTCGGCAGGCCTGCCTTGTTTGTCGGTAACCGTGCCGTCCCAGCCGCCGTTCAGATCCAAACGGCCGCCGATGCCGAAGCTTTTGCCTTCGTAGCGGCTGTGGTTTTGAATGTCGCCGGCAGCAAGGGTGGCCGTCTGAAAAAGGGTTTTTCCTTTGTCTTCGGCACTCTTGCCGGAGGTGATGATGCCGCCCTTGAGGTCTGTGTTGTCTCTGACTTTGATTTGATAGCCGTCTTCTCCGGCATAAATAC
>NZ_KV792672.1:867-4264 GCF_001808255.1 Neisseria sp. HMSC15G01 | reverse complement strand
CATTGCCGTTTTGCTGTTTGCTCTGATAGGTTTCGCTATCTTGTACGCTTTGAATACTTAGGTTTTTGGCATTAACTTGTACGCCTGTGCCGCATACTTGTGCGCCTTTGATGATGGTATCGCCACCACTTTGGATAAGGGTTTGGCTGCCTTTTTCTCCTATGTGGCTATGGCGGTGGGTTACGCTATCGCCATTGCCGTAGCCTTTGCCGACATTGCCGCCTGCGGTAAAGCCTAATGACCAGCCCCCTTGTCCGAATGATACGGCAGCACCTGCGTTCCAGCCGCTGCTTTTGTTGTTGCTGCGTTCGCTGCTGCTTTGTTCGGCGGATTGGAGTGTGATGTCGTTATCGGCAATCAGGCCGGTTCCTGCTTTGCCGGCAACATCTGAGCCGGTAATGTGGATATTGGATTGTTCTGCTGCGCCTGTGGCGATTAATGTGGTTTTACCGCCTGCTTGAATTTGACTCGCTTGGGCTTGGCTTGCTTGAACTCGGGTGGTTTGTCAGTTTTGCTGTTCGCCGTAGGTTATAGAGATGCTGACTTGTTTGGCATTGGTTGTACCATTGGCTAAGTTTTGTGCACTCTTACCTGTTTGATAGGCTTACCAGCCTGCATTGGCAGCTGCCATGGCATTGACACGACCATTTTTGCTTTGTCCGACTTGTTTGCTGCTTTGTGCGACGGCAATCGCTTGTTGTGCCAAATCGGTAACGGGCGAACTGAATGCCACCGTTAAGCCTTTTTGTTCATAGATTTGGGTGGTATTACTGTTTAATTTGTTGTGTGCCGCTTGAATGTCTATGCTTTGGGCATGGATGATATTGTTGCCTTCTGGGCTGGAAACGGTACTGCCGATTTGTTCGTAGTGTTTGCCTGCAACAATGGTGGTATCGCCTTTCAAGCTGCCTACGGTACTGCCTGTATGTTCGTTGCTTTGGGATTGGTTTTCTTGTGTGTTTGTCTTGCTGCCAATCGTGAAGCCAATCCCTGCGCTCATCAAGCCTGATTTTTGGGTTTGATGATAGCCTTCGCTCTGACTTTGAGTTTGGGTTGTACCAATGCGAACATGATTGCCTGCTTGAATCCGGGTGCCATTATCGGAAATAACATTGCTGCCAAGAATGTTGGCATCGTTTCTTGCCTGCAATACAACTTGCTTGCCTTCAAAGGTGCTGCTTTGGGCGGTTAGGAATAAACCTATCCTGTTGAATACATTGAAGCCAAGTACGCCTATCAACACTATATTAAAACACAGCCTTAGGATATATACCTTTTATATAATCCTTATTTAAATAAAAACTCTTATAAAAATCTGTGTTATCTGTCGGGATTGAAAAAAAGATTTTATCTTTCTCATCAGGTTTAAATTTGTTATCAATATTAAAAAGAGAATAAGGATCACAATGAGTTTGACATACTAATGGTAAAAATTTATATCTTGGATCATGAGATATTCGATATTTATCAGGATCGAAAGATGCTAAAAATTCATCAATATTGGTATCAGATATTTTGTCATCACTAATAAACATCGCTAGAGATGGGTGACCTTGATTTTCCATTTGTTGATTAGTAAAGGATATAAATGCTAACTTGCCATTGTCGTCATACCACATAGATTTATAGTTATTGCCTTTGGGAGAATAAATTCTAGCAACACATAACATAGCTCTATCTTTACAGTCGTTATATTGAGTTTCATCAAACTCAACTGCATGGCACAATAAAGGCAATAGAAAAAACAGGGTTATTAATTTATTACTATACATAAGACGGCTTTCTATTTATTCGATAATAAATCTAGTTTTCAATATTTGATTTTGTTCTGGGTTGGTATACATAATAAATTTTACTGCTCCAAAATCTGATATTAAACCTACAACTTTTCCATTTTCCGTATAATTGTCAGGTTTATTTGCACTAATAATTTTATCTTTTAGATGTGGGAATTTTTCTTTTAGAATATCACTCTGTACATTCATCCCTTTTTTATAAATATTATCTGAGAACATCTTTAGTCTAGCATGATATTGGGCTGCTAAATTTGCATCTTGCAGCAAATTATGCTCTTCAGATGTCAAATTTCGACCTTGTTGTTGTTTCAACTTTATAGGTGTTGCATATGTTAAAAAAGCTTTTAAACGATTATATCGATATTTATGTAAGATTGAATTTAGTTCTGTTTCCGCCTTATCAAATTCTTCACTATTTTGGGTATAATTTTGAGAAATTAAACGTTCAACTATAGGTTGTGTAATAAGTAAACGATTTGCTAAATGCTGATATTCTTTATTTGTTTGAGCATTATCATTCATGTTTGGTGTATTAAAATCACTTGGATCCCAAATCATTTTGGCATATGAATCAACATATAGTGTCGAATTATCTGTAATAGGAAATTTATTTTCATCAGGGTTTTTCATGCTACTAATTAAAAGATTTTCAAATACAGTTTTTCCTTGTAAAACAATTGGTGCTCCTGTTTTATCAGATACCAAAGTTAATACACCATCTAAATTTTCATAATGATAACCATCAATGACTAATCTATTGTTTCCATCAACTTTCAATTTTAAATTTGGAGTAGAGGGTGCGATGATATTAATAAATTGCATTGCGTCATTTTTGTTTGGGAAAGAAATATAATTATTCTCCACCGCACTATTCGCATTCAGGCTGCCTTGCACTCCATCTGTTGCACTGTTGCCCACTGCCGCACCCGTTGCCGTACTCAATAAGTTTGTAATCGCTGTTACAGTTTCTTTCTCTTCCACCGTTAAGTCGCTTCCTTTTTCTTTGCCGTATAACCATTTGCTGATGTAAGGCGCAGCTGCTTCCGCTCCACCTGCACTCAATGCTCCTGCTAGGGCGTTATTGTCCCCTGCTGCTGCAACCGCTGCTCCTAATACCGCGTGAGCAAGAACGTGAGCGGTTTCTTGACTGGCGGTTAGTTTGCCATTCGCGTTTTGACCGGCTAAATCTTTAAAGTGCTGTCCAATCGCATACGATACGGCCGGCGATGCGGTAGCCGCAGCGATGCCTGCTCCGCTTTGGGTCGGCGCAGCTAAGCCTGAGGCTAACATGTTGAGAATGACTTTGCCTTGTTGCCAATTATCTGCTTTTGCTGCCGCATCTTGAGCTTCATGAGCTTTGCGTTTGGCAGTTTCCATATCGCCATTGGCTAATGCCTCGGCTGCTGCTGTTTCGGCTGCTTCTTTGTCTGCTTTGAGTTTGTCTAAATGTTGGTTAATCTCGGTATTGGCTTGTTGGACATTTTTACTAAAATCTTGGCTGACGGTTCTTTGTAAATCCAGTTCACTTTGCACTCTATCTTTGTCAAATACGTTTTTCAGGCTGCCCGAATGTCGTTCGGCGGTGTCTGTGGTTACGTTTG
>NZ_KV792672.1:0-847 GCF_001808255.1 Neisseria sp. HMSC15G01 | reverse complement strand
CGGCTTTGGTTTGTGCCGCTGTTTTGCCTGTCAGTCTGATTTGTGTGGCTTCGTCGGTGATGTGTATGTTTCGGGTGTTGATGCCGCTTTTTGTGATGCTGCTTTGACTGTCGCTGTCGCTGCCGTAACCTACTGATGAACTTGCGCCGTTTTTATCCGCTACGCTTGTCAGGTGTTTGTTTTGAGGCTTATTTTGTGCTCCCTGTCCCAGTGTTTTGCCGCTTACGGCAACGCTGGCACCCAATCCAAAACTTTCGCCTTTGTAGCGGCTGTGGTTTTGAATGTCGCTATGGGTGAGGGTGGCCGTCTGAAAGCGGTTTTTGCCTTCGTCTTCTGCGCTTTGGCTAGACGTGATGATGCCGCCTTTGAGGTCTGTATGGTTTCCGACCTTGATTTGATAGCCGTCTTCTCCGGCATAAATACCGCTTTGCTCGGTTACCGAAGCATGGTCGGCTCGGATTTTGCTTTGGCTGTAATCGCCACTGGCACTGAAGCCATAACCTACGGTAACTTGTGCACTGGCGTTTTGTTGTTTGCTTTGATAGGTTTCAGTATCTTGAACACTTTCTATATGCAGGTTGCGCGTATCTGCCTGTACGCCTTTGCCGATAAGCTGCGCACCTTTGAGGGTGGTATCCCCGCCGTTTCGGATAATCGTTTTGCCGGCCGTGCTACCGATATGGGTGTGGCGGTGGGTTGCTTTTGTCTGATTGCTGTGGTGGCTTGTTGAAAGAAAGGTCGTCTGAAACTGTATTTGTTGTTTCAGACGACCCTCTTGGCTTAAACCCTGAGAACTGCATGCGTACGTTCCGTACACATGCTACTTGTTGAGTTTAAGTTTTATATG
>NZ_KV792671.1:248-484 GCF_001808255.1 Neisseria sp. HMSC15G01 | reverse complement strand
TCGGCGTCGGGGTTTCCGTCGGTGCGCAAACCGGTGTCTATATCTACGCCGAAGCCGCCTACGGCAAAGGCAAAAACCGTATCGACAGCCAAAGCCATCAAACTTTTAGGCAGCAACAGGCGCGCTTAGCCTGTTGGCGGCCTTCAACAGGTTTAAACACATCGCCTTCAGATGGCTTTGCGCATTCACTTTAATCAACCCGAAATAGGCTGCCCGGGAGTAGCGGAATTTACGGT
>NZ_KV792671.1:0-228 GCF_001808255.1 Neisseria sp. HMSC15G01 | reverse complement strand
CATAACGGGTCTTTGACAAATATCGGTTGCGTTTAGTTTGCGCTTCCGACAACGGATGGTTACGGTGGGCTTTGCGCATAATGCCGTCCTGCAGCCGATGCTCTTTCAGATGTTGCCGGTTTTCCGCACTGTCATAGCCTTTGTCGGCATAGACGGCCGTACCTTCGGCTATCCCTTCCAGCAAAGGCGACAGGTGGTTGCACTCATGGGTATTGGCGGGGGTGATGT